>JAUVAJ010000058.1 GCA_030591795.1 Desulfuromonadales bacterium
GAAAATATTATTCGTTGAAATGAAGTTGAAGGACGATACGCAAATCCTGATTAAAGGTCGGGTAATGTGGGCGAAGCGGGTGCCGCAGAGCTTGATGAACAAGGTCAAAGGTGGGATGGGGTTGCGCATTATTTCATTTGAGAAGGGTGAGGATGCTTATCAGGATCTGTGTGCTGATCTTCAACGTTGATAATAATGGCTTTGTGGCTCAGTAAATAACAATGTAGCCATGGGCTGTAGCTATCTTTGAACTCTCCAGAACATCTTTGATCTGGTACGATTCACCATCCAAAACGAAAGTGTACCCGCCATCCAGGTTTTCCTTAGCCAGATCGATCAAATATTCAAAGCTCGCAGTTTTGATAGTCTCCATCTGTATTTTCAGCCTTTCAACCAACCTCATTGTACTCGCGTGCGCGAAACTCAACCCCCAGTTCATTGGCAACCCTTTTACAAGCGTCCATATCGATATCAGGGAGAGCCACTGCGGTCGCTGTCACAACCGGGATATGTTTTTTGGCCTCTATTAAAAATGTCTTGACTGCGGCATAACCAGCTTCGCCGAATTCGGAACAACAGATTTGCTGGTAGGTAGTTGCATCGGCAGCATTCAGTGAGATCGAGACTGAATCTATCAACCCCGCAAGCTCTGGCAGGATGTTTCGCCCGTGGACCAGATTAGCTTGACCGTCGGTGTTAATTCTAATCCTGATGTCGTTTTCTTTAAGTCTTTTCGCGACCGCTTTAACCAGCTCCAGCCGGATCAACGGCTCACCATAACCACAGAATACAACTTCATCAAACCGTGACGGATCGCCGATAGCTGCCAGCACTTCATCAAGATCCGGCTCGCTTTGCAGGCAGAGTTGGTGCCCCTTGACGGTGAAGTCCTTGAACTTGGCGCAAAATGTACAGGCGTTGGTGCAGCGATTAGTAATGTTCAGGTACAGGCTGTTGCGGATGGTGTAAGCAATCCGGGTGCTCTGGTCGGCCTGGCCGATGCCAAACAGGCGCAAGCAGTTGAGCGAGGTGATACGGGCTACATCCTCAATAGTCAGACCTTTGAGCTCGGCCAGGTATTCAGCTGTCGTCCGCACATAAGCCGGTTCGTTCCGCTTACCGCGCCATTTTTGTGGGGCCAGGTACGGGCAGTCGGTTTCGACCAGCATTACGTCGATTGGCAGACCGCGGGCGACGTCGCGCAGCGCTTCGTTATTTGGATAGGTTATAGTCCCTGGAAACGAGATATAGAAACCGAGTTCGACACACTGGCGGGCCATGTCGAGGTCGCCGCTGAAACAGTGCAGGACACCGCCGACTTCGGACGCCTTCTCCTCGCGCATAATGCGCAGAATGTCTTCGTGTGCGTCGCGGTCATGGATAATAATAGGAAGGTTAAGCTCTCTGGCCAGACGGATCTGCGCGGCAAACGCTTGGTGTTGTATTTCACGCGGCGAGCGGTCGCGATAGTAATCGAGGCCGGTCTCACCGATGGCGACAACCTTGTCTGATCCGAGTGCCATCCGGCGCAACTCTGTAATAGCTTGTGTGTCGGCAGTGGTTGCGTCGTGCGGATGGATGCCGACCGAAGCATATAGCTGCGGGTAACGGTTGGATAAATCGATACTGCGTTGCGAGCTTTCAAGGTCACAGCCGACAGTGAGAATCGAGTCAACGCCTTGCTCGGTTGCGCGTTGCAGGGTAGCGTCGAGGTCATCAGCGAAGCGATTGCCATCGAGATGGGCGTGACTGTCTACAAGTGAGATGGCCATGGTTTGTTCCGAAAAGTAAAGGGGCGTCAGTGCGCCCCTGTTTTGTTACTGCAGGTCGGTGTGCCTACTCGGTTTCGATGCGCGGGAAGAGCGGCTGAGCTTTTTCGATCTCAGCTCCTGCTTGCAGACCACCCCAGCCATCCCGACCTTCCAGGCTGACCTCAGCATTGGTGTCGCCAAGAATACGCAGTATGCTTTCACCGGTGTCCGGCATGAACGGTGCTGACAACAAAGCAATAATCCGCACTGCTTCGAGCAGGTTGTACATGACGGTCCCGAGGCGTTCCTTGTTGGACTCATCTTTGGCCAACGCCCACGGTGCAGTTTCATCGATATATTTATTTGCCGCGCTGATCAACGTCCAGATGGTCTGCAATGCTTTATTAAAGGCGAGGTTATTCATCTGTTCGTCAATAGTTTGTACTGCCGCCGGGAATTGCGCAATAAAAGCAGCGTCTACCGCATCGATGGCCGTTGCTGCGGGCAAGGTGCCGTTAAAATATTTATTCAGCATAGCGGTCGAGCGGCTGACCAGATTGCCGAGGTCATTAGCCAGATCGGAATTGATCCGATGTACCAGGGCCGTATGTGAAAAATCGCCGTCGAGGCCAAAGGGGACTTCGCGCAACAGGAAATAACGGATAGAATCAACGCCGTAAGTATCGATCAGCATATGTGGCTCAACGACGTTGCGCAGGCTCTTGCTCATCTTCTGTCCTTCAACGGTCCACCAGCCGTGGGCAAATATTTTTTTCGGCAATGGCAGGCCAGCAGCGAGCAGGAAGGTCGGCCAGTAAACGGTGTGAAATCTGAGGATATCCTTACCGATGACATGGGCATCGGCCGGCCAGAATTTTTCAAAGTTACCTTCCGCATCATCCGGGAAGCCGAGGCCGGAGATGTAGTTGGTAAGGGCGTCGAACCAGACGTAGAGGACATGACGATCATTGCCCGGTACCGGGATGCCCCAGGAAAATGTAGTGCGGGAAATTGACAGGTCACGCAACCCTTCCTTCAGGAAACTGAGGATTTCGTTCTTCCGGGTACGGGGCTGAATGAAGTCCGGGTTTTCGTCAATATGCTTAAGCAGTGCGTCCGAGTATTTGCTCATGCGGAAAAAGTACGATTCTTCCTTGAGTTTATCTGTCGGTCGTCCACAATCCGGACAGTTACCTTCCATCAACTGGGTCTCAGTCCAGAATGTTTCGCAAGGAGTGCAGTACCAGTCCTCGTATTCGCCGAGATAGATGTCGCCCTTTTTCTCGATCCGGGTAAACATTTCCGAGACCGCTTTTTTGTGGCGTTCCTGTGAAGTCCGGATGAAGTCTGTTTCGGAAATATTCAGTTTTTCCCAGAGGGATTGAAAACGCTTAACTACCCGATCGGCTAATTCAAGTGGGGTTTCACCTTGCGACTGTGCTGCTTTCTCAACTTTCTGGCCGTGTTCGTCGGTGCCGGTCAGAAAGAAAACCTCAAAGCCGCGGGCGCGCTTGTAACGGGCCAGAACATCGCAGGCAAGTGTAGTATAAGCGTGGCCGATGTGCGGCACATCGTTCACATAATAAATAGGTGTTGTGATGTAATATTGTTTAGCCATGAAATATAAATCTCCTCCGCTTACTCGGAACTACCCTCAGGTTTAGGCTTTCTACGGTTCCGTCTGCGGCGTCTGCGTTTTGAAGCGCTCGACGGGTTGTTCGGATCAGCCTGAACCTTATCTTTTGGTTCCTGCTTTTTTTGTGCGGACCTGTTGTCTGGTTGCTTAGCTTCCAAACCTGACTTCTGGTTATTCTTCCCGGAGGCACTGTCGCGTGGTTTGCGGCGGTTTGGTCTGCTGGCTCTTTTATTGTCAGGCTTCTCACTTTTACCCGCAGCCGGTTTTCGCTCAGGACGAATTCTTGTTGTCAGTGTGGACTCTGCTTGTGGGAGTGTTGCATCAGGTTTTTGCAAAGCACTGAACTCGTCTTTACTAAGTTTTAAATTACGGCCATCATCGACGCGCAAAGTGACTTTTTGCTGTAAGATATCTATGTCGACAACTTTGGTTTCGTGGCCCTCCACACACATTTTGTGGCCACATTTCGGCATCCCCTTGCGTTGTTTGCAATAGGTTTCATATTCGTAGCCGAGACAGCAGAGTAGACGACCGCATTGTCCGGATATCTTATTGGGGTTCAGGGCGAGTTGTTGTTCCTTGGCCATCTTGACTGAGACCGGAGAAAACTCGGTCATATGTGAGCAACAACAAAGAGTGCGCCCGCAGACGCCAATGCCGCCGATGAGTTTGGCTTCATCCCGAACACCGATCTGGCGCATTTCGATTCTAGTGTGGAAATGATGGGCCAGATCCTTGACCAGTTCGCGGAAATCTATCCGACCGTCAGCAGTGAAATAGAAAACGATTTTAGAGCCGTCAAACAGATATTCTGCTTTGACCAGCTTCATTTCCATTTTACGCTCGCGAACCCGTTGTCGGCAGTAACGTAAAGCGGTCTCTTCACGAGCCGCATTGGTGGCCGACATGGCCAGATCTTCATCAGTCGCCATACGTAGTACGTTTTTCAGCCCTTTGGGTAGCTCATTGGCTTCTTTTGCGACCGGTGGGACAACAACGATACCGAGAGCCCGCCCACGGTCGGTCTCGACAATGACCTTTTCACCCTTTTTCAAGGGCAGGTCCTTCGCATTGAAATCGTAATGTTTTCCAGCGGTTCTGAATTTTATGGTAACAATTTGTGTCATATTGAATATGCTCGCATCTATAGATAAGGACAAGAGTGCGATAAAAACACGATGTGCGGTTCTTGTCAACTGGTGAAGGTGTCAATTATCAGGCGGCAAGCCGCAGCAACAACACCTCCAGATTTAATTGTGGATTGACGTTGCGCTCATGGTTGCGCAGGCATGTGTTCAAGGCATCAAGCTTGTTCAGGATCGACGTGATGTTTTCCCTGGCGGCAACCCGCCTGATTTTTTCCTGCAAGTCGATATTGACCAGACTTTCCAGCGGTTGACCATAACTGAAAAGAAGCAAATCACGGTAAAAGGCTTGAAGCAGTTCCATGGTTTCCGGGATAGTATCTTTTTCGCTCGATAGCTCCTTGGCAAGTTCAAACAGTGGCAAGATACTGGCTGGCGAAAGAGCCGTGACCTTTTTTAAGAGCTCAATGCGGTGTTCCAGGTAAAAGGCTGGATCTCGATCAAGCGCCACTTGAAAGCTGCCATCTGCCAGAGCGGCAATAATATGCGCGTCTTTCTGGGTAAAGTCGCGTTGTTCTGTTAAGGCCGATTCGATGCATGACTGAGGCAGGCGGCTGAACGGGAGGCGCTGACATCTTGACAATACAGTAGTCAAAAGTGCTTCAGGCCGTGCCGCAAGGAGGATGATCAAAGTCTCTGCCGATGGTTCTTCAAGTGTTTTCAATAGTGCGTTGGCGGCCGCCGGGTTCATTTTGTCAGCTTGATCGATCAGGCAAATCTTCCGTGAAGATTCGACCGGTTTGAAGGATAAGGTTTTTTGTAATTCTCTGATCTGCTCGATTTTAATCTGTTTGCCATCAGGTTCGACAATCAGCAGGTCCGGGTGGTTGTTGTGGTCAATTTTTCGACACGGTGTACACTCGCCGCAGCCGTTGCCATGCGTACAGAACACAGCACGGGCCAGCGCCAAAGCGGTCAAGCGCTTGCCGATCCCTTGTGGCCCTTCAAAAAGATAGGCGTGCGCCAGTCTGTTGTTGGCCAGAGTCCGGCGCAGAAAGTCCTTTTGGCGTTCGTGGCCGATTATGCGGTCAAATGTCATCGGCAAAGTCCGTGGTCAAGTTGGTTAGAAACAGCGGCCTGGATACGCGCTGCAACGGTGTCAGTGTCACCTTCTGCGTCGATAACGCAAAACCGGCTCTCGGCTTCCGCCAGCGTCAGATAGCCAGCACGGATGCGACGATGAAAGTCCAGGTTTTCCTGCTCAAAACGGTTTTCATCTGGTCCGGTTGCGGTTGCATTACGCTGAATGGCCCGATTCAGGCCGATTTCCGGATCAAAGTCGAGCAGTAGCGTTAAATCTGGCATGGTTCCGAGTGTCGCCAGTCGGTTGATCTCTTCGATCAGCGGTCTGGGCAGACCGCGTCCAAACCCCTGGTAGGCCAGGGTCGCATCGCTGTAACGGTCGCAAAGAACAATTTTATCATTTTCAAGGGCAGGCCGGATGATTTGTGCCACATGCTGGGCACGCGCCGCGGCATACAGCAGCAGCTCGGCTTGTTCATTCATATCGCTGTTTGCCACATCGAGCAGGATGCTGCGAATTTTATCTGCAATTGCGCAACCACCAGGTTCACGTGTTACGACCGGTTCCTGATTGTGCTGCGTACCGAACCATTCAGCAAGCCGGGTAATCTGGGTCGACTTGCCGGAACCCTCAATGCCTTCAAATGTAATAAACATAGGTAATTAATTTATCAGTTAGGTTTGTCAGAATGAAAAAAAGGTATTATACGGCTCGCCTATGGACGAAGCAAGAATAAAGGCGAAGATTGATGGTGGTTCTTGTTGAACAACTCTGGTCGCTTCAGTATACTTCGTGCAGATGTTAATCCGGAGTGTCACCCGGCATGAAAAGAGGTTGTTAATGGAGTCCAGATTAAAGTCTTTGCAGGAGCGTCTCGGCTATCGGTTTAACGACGTGACCTTGTTACATAAGGCGTTGACCCATAAATCTTATAGCAACGAAAGTGCGGACGACTCAAACGCTTGCAATGAAAGACTTGAGTTTCTCGGCGATGCTGTACTGGATCTTGTGATCAGCCAGCATACTTTTAAAAAATACCCTGACCTGCAGGAAGGTGAACTGACAAGAATTCGGGCGGAATTGGTGAGTGAGAAAAACCTTTCGCTGTTGGCCAGCAAACTTGAAGTTGGGCCATGTTTGTTGCTCGGTCGGGGCGAGCGTCGAAGCGGTGGAGAACAAAAGAGCAGCCTGTTGGCCGATTCTATGGAAGCCTTGTTCGGGGCAATTTTTTGTGACAGCGATTATGACACTGCCCGGTCAGTTGTTTCGGGCTTATTCGATGATGCGATTGTCAGTGCTGCGCGTAAAGAGTACGATCTGGACTACAAGACTAAACTGCAGGAGCTTTGCCAGAAAAAATATCGTAATCCTCCTGAGTATCGCCTGATCAATGCTACGGGTCCCGATCATCAGAAGATTTATGAAGTTGAGGTCCTGTTGACTGGAGAATCGCTCGGTCGCGGTACCGGTAGGTCAAAAAAAACGGCTGAGCAGCAAGCCGCCCAGGTGGCACTTGATCGGTTACAGAGACAATTGTGAAAATTTTCCCGATCTTTATCCCTAATGCTGGCTGTCCGGGTGGATGTGTTTATTGTGATCAACGTTTAAACAGCGGCGTTGTCCAGGCGCCAACTCCGGATGAAGTTTCCCGGTTGTTGAAGCAGCTGTTGCCGGCTGAAGGTCTTGATCAGGTCGCGTTTTACGGTGGGTCATTTACCGCTTTGCCGGAGATTTTGCAGGATGAATATCTGGCTACGGTACGTCCCTTTATTGCTAGCGGGCAGGTTGGCGGTATTCGCCTTTCTACACGTCCGGACAGGATCAATCGCGAGTGTGCAGTACGGCTCCAGTACTTCGGGGTCGAGACAGTAGAGCTCGGCTGCCAGTCGTTTTCTGAAACGGTGTTGCAGGCCAGCGGCAGGGCGTGTACTGTTGCCGCGCACGCCACGGCGATTAACCTGTTGCGCGATGCCGGTCTGAAAGTCGGCATACAGCTGATGCCCGGATTGCCCGGGGCGACTGATGGTGAGGCTTGCGAGTCGTTGCATAAAGCCTTACAGCTGATGCCTGACTTTTTAAGGATTTATCCGACAGTGGTTCTCTCCGGAACTCAGCTGGCAAAAGACTGGCGTAACGGGCGATATCTGCCGATGAGTCTGGAACATGCAGTTGAGGTTTGTGCGGACATGGCACTGATCAGTCATGCTGCCGGTGTGCCGATCCTGCGTTTCGGACTTCAGGCATCGGCCGAACTTGACTCAGGTGCTGTGTTGGCTGGGCCTTACCACCCGGCGTTTGGTGCCCTTGTACAGTCATGCCTCTGGTCGCGAGCCATAATGCAACTGACTGAAGAGGTTAACTCGTTCGTTGTCCAGGTGCACCCGCGGGATCTTTCTGCTGTAGTTGGCCAGCGACGCAGCAATCTGCAATATTTACAGAGGCAACGTCCAGGTCTGGAAATCAAGGTTTCTGATAGTGTATCGCGTGGATTGATGCAAACAGAGCATCAGACAGTCGAAATGATGGCCTTTGCGGCCGGGAACAGGTGATAGAGATTGAGTGAAAATAACGCATATAAATCTGGTTTTGTGTCAATTATCGGACGGCCGAATGTTGGTAAATCGACTCTGTTGAACCATCTGTTGGGTCAGAAAATTGCGATTGCGACCGACAAGCCACAGACGAC
>JAUVAJ010000340.1 GCA_030591795.1 Desulfuromonadales bacterium
AAGCTGGGAGCTCAACTGAATCCGGCTTCACGCTGATTGAATTGACAGTCGTCATTGTCATGATCGGGCTGCTGCTCGGTCTGGTTGTGCCACGACTGCCTGGTCTGGGTGAAAAAAGCCTCGAAGTAACGGCCCGGCGTATTGCCGGGATGACCCGACATATTTATAACGAGGCTGCGTTGACCGGGCTGGAACACCGGATCCGGATCGATCTGACCGAACAACGGATCGAAGGGCTGCGGCTGGAAGCCGATGGTGAGCTTGTGCCTCTTGGCGGCAATGGACGCGGCAGCGCTATGCCGGACTCGGTCCGGTTGTTGGATGTTGAGCTGGTCGGTCTGAAAAAAGTCAGCAGCGGCCAGTTTGAAACACGGATTTTACCGGTCGGCTGGCTCGATGAAACGGTATTGCACCTGCGTGGTGATGATGGGCAGGTGCTGACCCTGCACATGCAGTCGTTGACCGGGGTGACAGAGACACATGTCGGTTACAAGGATTTTTAAACGCTGGATAAGACGATGCAAAGTGGCGGATGCGACAACGGTTTTACCCTGCTCGAAGTGATGATTGCCCTGGCGATTGTCGGGATAGCGTTGGTGACGCTGCTCGGTCTGGAGACCCGGACTATTCAGTTGGCAGAGACTCAGCAGAGGGTGACGCAGGCGACTCTGCTGGCGCAGGAGAAAATGACCGAGATCGAGATCGAGACCGGCGCGCAGGCGCTTTCCGGGATTGGTGAGCATGAAGGTCAGTTTACTGCACCGTTCGAACTGTACCGTTGGTCGGTGGCGCTGGAACCGACCCCGCTGCCGGCGATCGAAATGGTTACTGTGACCGTTGCCTGGGGACAAGCGGCCCGCAACGAAGCGGTCGATCTGACCTCGTTTCTGTCGCGCCAGGGGGAGACACCGTGAACACGAGCCAACGCGGGTTTACCGTGGTCGAGCTGGTGGTGGCGCTGGCGATCTCAGCCTTGATCTTGACGGCTGTTTACCGTGCGTTCAACTCTGCCGAACAGGCGCGCAGCCGAATTACCGAAGGAAATACTGCGTACCATATCGGTAGGGTGATCAGCAGTCGTATCGGCCGTGAACTGCAGAGCCTGCAGTTTCGACCGGGTAAGCCGGAAAATCGTTTTCGCAACAGTCTGCAGTCCGGTATGCAGTTACTTGAGTTCAGCAGCAGCGCCAGTACGCCGCTGGCAACGCAACCCGGCTTGCCGTCACGTATTATTTACCGATTACGTCCGGCAATCGAAGACGAGCAAGGACCGTATGTTCTGGAGCGGAGTGAGCAATCGGCTCTGACCGTTGGCACACCGCGGGCGCTGCGACTCGTCGATGGCATAGCATCGCTGTCGTTCCGTTTTTTTGCTAACGGCCAATGGTCTGACAACTGGGATTCGGGCCAGACTGGCAAGTTGCCACAGGCGGTTTCGATGACGTTTGAACGGCAGGATGAAGAGATGATCTTCCGAACCGCGTGGCCGATCGCGGCGTTTGGAGGTTAGAGCCATGTCGATTGTGAAAAATGAACGCGGCATGGTGCTGCTGCTGGTCTTGCTGGTGGTGGCGTTACTGGCGACTTTGTTGGTCGAACTATCATTTTCGACCTTGGTTGATATGCGGCTGGCCGAGACCTTTCGTGATACGACCCGCGCCAACTATCTGGCGAGGGGTGGTCTTGAAGTTGGCAAGATGCTGCTGCAGGATGACGGCAATGCTTATGATTCTACCGATGAACTCTGGGCGATCGGGATCCAGCAGTATCCGGTGGCTGATGGATCGGTGACGATTGAAATCACCGATCTTGGTGGCCGGGTTGACCTTAATCGACTGGTTACATCGCAGGGCAATATTGATGTCGTAATTAAAGATCGTTATCTGCGCCTACTTGAGCAACTTGATGTCGATAATTCAGATACTCTGATCGCTACACTGATCGACTGGATCGATCCGGATGATGTGCCGGAAGTTCAGGGTGCGGAGAACTCGGTCTATATTTCGCGAACTGTGCCGCACCAGTGCAAGAACGGCCCGCTCGACAGTCTCGATGAGTTAGCTCTTGTTGAAGGGTATGACTCTGAACTGTTGGCGCGGCTCAGACCACATGTGACGGCTTACGGCAGCGCGCAGATCAATGTCAATACCGCCAGCCGTGAGGTTTTGGTGGCGTTGGCCGATGAGATGGATGTTACAGCGGTCGAGACGTTGCTCGCGGCTCGGCAGGAAGAACCGCTTACGGCGGTTAGTCAGGTCAAGGATCTGCCGGGGATGGAGAGCCTGTATGGTTTTATCCATAGTTTTATCGACGTCAAGAGTCAACGCTACCAGATTGCGTCGACCGGGCGGGTGAACGATGGTCGGATAACGATACTCGGTGTCGTAGCCAAGGAGCACAACAGAATTCTTTTTCAGAGGGTGTTGTAATGGCCAAAACCTATATCGGCGTGGATGTTGATCGGAGTCGGCTGCATGTTGTCTGTCTGGAACAGGGCGCAGATGGTCTGTTTATCCGGGCGATAGCCAACCGGGAAATTGCCGGGATTGATCAGGCTGCCGAAGCGGTTGCCGAGATTGTTGCCGGGTGGGGTGTGGTCACGACCCGCATGGCTGCAGCCTTGCCGTTTGATAATCTCCTTTCGCGAACCGTTACCTTTCCGTTCTCCGACCAGCGCAAAGTTGCCGCGGCCGCGCCACTTGAACTGGCGGCAAAACTCCCGCTCGACCTCGATG
>JAUVAJ010000217.1 GCA_030591795.1 Desulfuromonadales bacterium
ACCTCCAGCAGGGAGGCCGAATCAGTGCGAGAGAGAGCGTGAAAGGCTGAGGAAGCTTCTTTTTCTTTCCCTTTGGCGGTCAAGATTGAATGCAAAACACCACTCCCCGGCGACTTGCCGGCCACCAGCGTGAGATAGCATTTCTCGACCTCGTTCTTCATGAAAAGCTGGCCGAATCGGCTACAGGCCTGCCGGCCCTTGCCAAACATCACCGGCCCGGAGGTTTCAAGATCAAGACGATGCACCGGCGCGACACTGAACTGATCTCCCCGCTGTGCCAGTAAAGTCTCCACCCGTCCGGTCAAATTATCGCTTTCGTGTCCGACGCTTGAGTGTACGGCAATTCCCGGCGGTTTGTTCACCACCAGAAGCTCCCGGCTCTCGAACAAAATATCGATCTCAACCGCAGGGTCAACCACCACAGCCATCAAGTCCTGCAAACGGCCACTATCCGGCAGGTAGACAACATCTGCTTCGTGCAACAGATCACCACTGGACAAAGGGCCGGACTGCGCTGTCACTTTCCCCTTTTTTAAAAGTTGCCGCAAATAGCCTTGTGATGCGGCCGGTATCCTGCGCTGGAGAAATTCCAATACACAAAGACCATCCTCAGAAACTTCAACAACCAATTCCCTGCTCATATACGTCCCTCTATCATAAATGGTGTAGACTTCAACTTCGTCAGGATATCAATATTAAGTGACATTACAAACATCTATCAACAATTTACAGAAAGAGCCACCCCGATTGGAGCGGCTCTTCTTTAGTAAAAAGAATATGTCGTAACCGTTCAGATGTCTTACTAACCACACAACCTGTGGGCTACAGCTGTTGCCAGCGGGAAGTTAAATGACAACGTTGGACGCAGGCAATGGCTGTAGCCCACAGACCTTGTTGCATAAACACATCAAGCCTTGCCGGCGCTCCCAAGTACGGTCTCATTTTTATGCTTCAGCAACTCAGCCAACTCCTTGCGGGCTGCCCCGAGATACTTACGTGGGTCAAATTCCGCAGGGTTATTAGCCAAATATTCCCGGACCTTGGCGGTCACAACCAACCGACCATCGGAATCGATGTTTATTTTACATACGGCACTCTTGGCTGCCCGGCGTAGTTGATCTTCCGACACGCCGATCGCCCCGACCATTTTACCGCCATACTGATTGATCAATTGCACATAATCCTGCACCACACTCGAGGCACCGTGCAAGACAATCGGAAAACCAGGAATCCGCTTTTCAATCTCTTCGAGAATATCGAAGCGTAGCGGTGGGACAGCTGTTCCCGGCTTGAACTTGTAGGCACCGTGGCTGGTACCGATTGAAATTGCCAGCGAATCAACGCCGGTTTTCTTGACAAAATCTTCCACCTCTTCCGGGCGAGTGTAGGTCGACTTCTCGGCCACGACATCGTCTTCAATACCGGCCAGAATCCCTAACTCACCTTCGACCGTCACATCAAACTGATGCGCGTAATCGACCACTTTTTTGGTCAGCGCCACATTCTCATCAAATGATAAGTGCGAACCATCAATCATGACCGATGAAAAACCGTTGTCGATACATGCCTTGCAGAGTTCAAACGAGTCACCATGATCGAGATGCAGACAAATCGGTATTTCGGCCCCCATTTCCTTCGCCATCTGCACCGCACCCATCGCCATGTAGCGCAGCATGGTAGCATTGGCGTATTCACGCGCACCTTTACTAAGTTGCAGAATAACCGGCGAGCGACTCTCGACACACGCAACAATAATCGCCTGCAATTGCTCAAGGTTGTTGAAATTATAGGCCGGGATCGCATAACCGCCACCGACTGCCCCGGCAAACATCTCCCGAGTATTAACCAACCCCAAATCACTAAAGTGTACTGCTTGGCTCATTATTATTCTCCTTTAGGATTTACAGAAAAAAACGCGGTATAATTCAAGCAGTATTAATAGCAATTCACCTTCGTCAAGTCCAGTGCAAACTATTTCGATTGCAAGCTTGCACCGCTTATAACAATCGGCTAGGATACGCCGGTCAAATCGAGCAACAGTCAGATAATTACGCGGAAAATAACGGGAGTACGGTTATGGATAAACGGGAAAAGTATTTTAAAGACTGGAATGAGCGCGAAGCGATTGCCGAATCGATGATTCCGCTGATCGGTAAACTTTACCGCGACCATGGCGTTATCTCATCTGTATATGGAAGATCACTGGTGCACAAATCGGTTGTCGATATTTTACGAACCCATCGCTTTGCCCGCCAGATTATTGAAAATGAACTTTGGGTTCGTGACAGTTATCCAATCCTTAAAGCGATGGCACAACTCGATCTGGCACCTGGCCGGGTTGACATCGGCAAGCTGACCGTTCGCTATCTCGCCCAGACAGTAGGCAGTGAAACCGGGCTGGAAGATTTTGTTCGCCAGGAACTTGCTACCATCAACACCGGACACCGACCAGCACTTAGCGAACCACAAGATATTGTACTGTATGGCTTTGGTCGAATAGGCCGTCTGCTGGCACGCATCATGATCGACAAGGCCGGTGGCGGCCAGATGCTGCGTCTGCGTGCTGCAGTTGTCCGCAAAGGTGGTGAAGATGACCTGGTTAAACGGGCCAGCCTGCTGCGTCGCGACTCGGTGCATGGCCACTTTGAAGGAACCATCACTGTCGATGAACAGGAGAACGCCATAATCGTCAACGGCAACATGATCAAGTTGATTTATGCGGATTCCCCGGAAGAGGTCGACTACACCGCCTACGGCATCAATAATGCCATTGTTATCGATAACACCGGCATGTGGCGCGATCGTGAAGGGCTCGAACGTCACCTTAAATCGAAGGGTGCGGCCAAGGTTCTGCTGACGGCGCCCGGCAAAGGCGATATCCCGAATATTGTCTTTGGCATCAACAACGAACAGATCAACGATAAAGAGAATATCTTCTCGGCCGCAAGTTGCACCACCAATGCGATCGTGCCGGTACTCAAAGCTGTCAATGACCGGTTCGGCATCGAAAACGGGCACATTGAAACCTGTCACTCATATACCAATGACCAGAACCTGATCGATAACTATCACAGCAAAAACCGCCGTGGTCGTAGCGCGGCATTGAACATGGTAATCACGGAAACCGGAGCTGCCAACGCCATTGCCAAGGCGTTACCAGAACTGACCGGTCGCCTGACCGGTAACGCCATCCGGGTGCCGACACCAAACGTCTCCTTGGCCATCCTGAATCTGACCCTGGAAAAACCGACCGACGTTAATGCGATAAACAACTACCTGCGTGAAATCTCCCTCGATTCACCACTGCAGGATCAGATCGATTACACCAACTCACCGGAAGTTGTCTCAAGTGACTTTGTCGGTTCCCGCCATGCCGGCGTGATCGATTCACTGGCCACAATTGTCGAAGGCAATCGCTGCGTACTGTATGTCTGGTATGACAACGAATTCGGCTATAGCTGTCAGGTTGTCCGCTATGCTACCAGGATGTCCGGGCTGGAGCTTCCGGTACTGCCAAAATAAAAAAAATTTGGGCAAAAAATATAAAACAGGGCCAGTCAAATGACCGGCCCTGTTTTGTAGAAAACTATAAAATTGAAGCGAGGAATTACTTGCTGCGCATCAAACGCTGCTTCTTGCGCAGGCGGCGTTGTGCTTCTTTCTCTTTGCGCTTGCGCTTTACACTCGGCTTCTCGTAAAACTTACGTTGTTTCATTTCACGAAAAAGTCCTTCCTGCTGCAGCTTGCGCTTGAGCACACGGATAGCCTTTTCGACGTTGTTATCCATTACATGGATTTCCATTAAAACATCACCTCGCCTTCTGACAATATTTGCCCACCACGCTAAAGCATGGAAGCAACTGTAGAGTATAGGTTTGTTTACTGTAGAAAACAAGTAAAAAAGGCACCCTTACAGCTCGACCTTAAACAGTGTAACTTTCAAGCCGCCATTGACCAACGATGCAACCCGCTGAAGATCAAGCCCGGTTGCATCGGCCAGCCGTCCTGGTGGGCACAACAGCGCTCCCTGCCAGCCGGAAAACCGTGTCCTGTAGAGTTCACCAATCTGCCGGTAGAGCGGCAGTAAAAAACTTAGTTAAGTAAACTTATGTAATGTTTGTAACATATATGGTTGTAAATATGCCTACTAAGTAATAAATTTGAAGAATAAAAAAATAAATACTAAAAAAACT
>JAUVAJ010000343.1 GCA_030591795.1 Desulfuromonadales bacterium
GATAATGAAATGAAATCGGTCGCTACTATTCGCAATAACCGATTTATTGGCCAGAAGAAAACCGCCGTGATCGCTTCGCACAACAGTCGCGGTATGATTACCGGCAACCGGTTTGAAAACAATGAACAGGGGATAGCGCTGCTGCAACCGTACAATGACCGGATCGCAGACAATGTCTTTAAAGGTAACAAGATCGCTATCTACTGTAATCAGACCAAGAACACCCCGTTGATCAAGGGGAACAGTTTTGAGCAGAACGAGACGGCGCTGATTAATTTTTCGTTCGCTTACCCGGCGGTTGAAGATAACAGGTTTGTCGGCAATACCATGGCGCTGCGCAATGATCAGTATGGTTCGCCGCTGGTACAACACAACCTGTTTCGTAACAATGGCACCGCAATTTACAACTATCGCAAGTCGAGCCCGGTGATCGAACGCAACCAGATCGAGAACAATGATCTCGCCCTCTATTGTGATTACTCATCGTACCCGCGGGTTCGGGAGAATCATTTTATTGCCAACAAGGTCGCGGTTAAGCTTGGTATCTACCAGAGTGCCGATTGGGAGAAGCGTTCCGGCTCTAAGCCGTTGATGCAGAAGGAGGCGGCCGCGCGCAACAGCAAGAACCCGATGCTGGCTCAGGCACCGACAACCTTCAAGGATGTAGTCGACGTCACCGGCAACTGGTGGGGTGATGGGACCGCTGACTTGCAAGCGGCAGCGGCAGACGCTAATCTGCCGATCTTTTTCGACCGCAAGGACAAGGAACGGGTGACCTATGAAGGGTTCGGCCCGGACAGTTATTTGCTCGACCAGGTTGAATATCGTCCCTGGCTGGAGCAGCCGGTGCCGATCGTTGGTCCGCGGAGTGAACATTGAAACTTTCTTTTCTCATCATTTTCGTCCTGTTCTGGGTTACTCCGACAATAGCCGGTGTGATTGAGGGACGAGTGCTCCACGATGATGAACCGGTTGCCGGTATTGTGGTCAAAGCTTACCGGAATCTCGATTTTTCACGCGAGCCAATTATGGTTGCGGAACCGACCGACAGTGATGGCGCGTATCGGATTGAATTGCCGGCCGGCCGGTACGCTCTGTTTGCTTCAGCTCCTGAACAAAAATTATTTGCTTTCTGTGGCCGAAATCCGGTTGCTGTAGCGAAGACAACAGTTTGGGCTGGTCTGCAGGCTGTAACTATTGCGGAGCCGACGGTCAGCGCGTATGACGATGCGTACAGCGGAGCGATCGAAGGCCGGGTGTTATTTGCCGGTAAACCGTTGGCAGGAGCTTATGTCTATCTCTATCACGGGGTTGCGGACGCCCTGAAGGGCCAAGGGTACAGGTTGTCGATGCCGACTGATGCTGACGGATTTTTTGCCTTTGATGATCTGGCCGCTTCCAGTTATTTTATTGCCGCGCGCAAACGCCAGGCCGGTGGTCGGGTCGGGCCGGTTCTCGAAGGTGATTACCTCGGTATCTTCCCGGGTAACCCGTTGTTGTTGCGCTCCGGACAGACCTTGCAGATTCAGCTGGAAACGGTACGCAAGGTGAAGGCGGAGCGGTCGAGTGAGACCTTTGCCGTTGTGGATGGCCCGGTGTTGCGCGGCGAGATTGTTGACACTGCCGGTCAACCGGTTGCCGGTCTGCATCTGTTCGCATATACCGAGCGGGTTATTGGCCATAAGCGACCGGCTGCACTATCGGCACCAACGGCGGCGGACGGTCGTTTTGAATTGAGCCTGCCGCAGGCCGGCCTGTACTTTATCGGCGCCCGCCAATTTTACGGTGATTCGCCGGCGCCGGGTGAATTGTTCGGTATGTATGAAGAGAGCGCTGATCATGGCCTGAAGGTCGAGGCGGATCAGCTGCTTGACGAGTTACAAATAATTGTGGAACCGATAACACTAAACTAGTTTCTGTTCGGAAACCGCCCTTTTCCGCAATCTCGGCGTCAATCTGCACTTTTGATTGTGCGGCGTAAAGTACTACGCCTCCGCTCAAATGCTTGATTTCCTTGACCTTGCGAAAAATTGCTGGTTGCCAAATCAGAAACCTACACCCATCTACTGTTTCAGATGGTCACTAATTAGATAAGGACTGACATGAGCGAAAAACCAAACAACGAAGTTAAACTGGAGATTCAGGTCGATGAGGATGTAGCCCAGGGGGTTTATGCCAACCTGGCGGTGGTCAATCATTCGGATGCTGAATTTACCCTCGATTTTATTTTTGTCCAGCCGCAGGCGCCCCGGGCCAAGGTCCGGTCCCGGGTGATCACCTCGCCGAAACATCTCAAGCGACTGATGCTGGCGTTGCAGGACAATGTTGAAAAATATGAGCAGCGTTTCGGTCCGATCGATGTCGGTTCGCCGGAGGATGTTCCGCAGCCGGGTGGCTATCACTAGCCAAGTAAACCATACGCTAACGCAACTGGCACACTAACTCCCGACGCAATTTTGCGCTATTTTCGATGTGCAAGGTACTAGCCAGGATGTTGACACGAAGCAAACACATTTTTTTACCGGTTCTGGCGACGCTGGTGTTTCTGGCCGGGTGTCTAAGCCCCGGTCAGCCGACCACACATTTGTCCGACACGGTGATTACTGATGCGCAGTCCTGGTCAGGAACCGTCCGGATCAGCGGTATTGTGATTGTAAAGAAAGACGGGCATCTGACCATTGCTCCCGGCAC
>JAUVAJ010000315.1 GCA_030591795.1 Desulfuromonadales bacterium
CACCCTCCAGGCGGGCGAGACCGTCCTCCAGCACCTGGCGGGTCGGGTTGCCGGAACGGGTGTAGTCGTAGCCGGTACTCTCGCCGACTGCCGGGTGACGGTAGGTGGCGCTAGTGTAGATCGGTACTGAGATGGTGCCGGTCTGCTCGTCGCAATCGACGCCGAGTTGCACCAGTTCGGTTTCTAAGGATTGTTGACGGGTTTGACGCATCGAATTCTCCTTTTCAGACATTAAAAAAGCCCCTTCTCAATCGATGAGAAGGGGCTTTGGAGAACAGTGTCAAACTGTTGTCTTTGGCTCCGTCCTCATCTTCCCCCGGAATACTCCGGAGCAGGATTTAGCACCTGGCGCTTACATGCGACCGGTTGCTGTGGCTTCAAAGGGCCTGTCCCTCTGCCACTCTTGATAATGACGTGCTGCATAAAGCTCGGCAGCTATGTGGCAAAGAATTTAGCAAAGCTTACTATCAAAGTCAACAATAAGAATTTCAAACAACATTTAACTACATGGCAAGGCTATTAGACAATGCCGTCAAACAGTACGCTGGTCAAGTAGCGCTCGCCCGAGTCGGGCAGAATCGCGACGATCTTTTTGCCGGCGAATTCCGGCTGAGCTGCCAGGCGAACCGCAGCGGCTACAGCAGCGCCACTGGAGATGCCGGAGAGCAACCCTTCTTCACGGGCCAGACGTCGGGCAAAGTCAATAGACTCATCGTTAGTGACCTGCTCAACCTGGTCGACGACCGAGAGATCGAGGGTGTCCGGGATGAAGCCAGCACCGATCCCCTGGATTTTGTGTGGCCCGGGTCGCAGTTCCTTACCGGCCAGGTGCTGGGTGAGGACCGGACTATCTTCCGGTTCGACGGCGACCGTGAGTAGCTGCTTGTTGCGGGTCTGCTTGAAGTAGCGGGCGATGCCGGTGATGGTGCCGCCGGTGCCGACCCCGGAGATCAGGATGTCAACATTCCCATCGGTAGCATCCCAGATTTCCGGACCAGTGGTCTGTTCATGGATCGCCGGATTAGCCGGATTTTTGAACTGGTGCAGTAGAACATAACGCTCCGGGTCGGCTGCGGCCAGCCCTTCAGCCTCGGCAATTGCGCCACCCATCCCCTTGGCCCCCGGAGTCAGAATCAGGTTAGCGCCAAACGCCTTGAGTACCTTGCGTCGCTCGATGCTCATGGTGTCGGGCATGGTCAGGGTGATCGGAATGCCTTTGGCCGCGGCCACAAAGGCGAGGGCGATCCCGGTGTTGCCGCTGGTCGGCTCAATCAATTCTTTGCCCGGTCCGAGTAACCCTTTCTCTTCGGCATCGCGGATCATCGAAGCGCCGATCCGGCACTTGACCGAATAGGCCGGGTTGCGGCCTTCGACCTTGCCGTAAATAGTTGCGCCGGCCGGGGCGATCCGGTTCAGCTGAATCAGCGGGGTATTGCCGATGGAGAGTGAATTGTCGGAATAAATCTGGCTCATATCCTGTTCCTTTCGTGGAGCAATGATCTGTTTGTAGGCAGCTTGTCGTGCATCAGGTTTCAGGTTTTGTTTAGTTCGATACTTGTCAAGAGTAGCTTGTACTGAAAAATTGTCAAGTAAAATTATTTTATAACCACAGTAGGCAGGTAAAGAATAGCTGGCTGACCATTTTCCCTGTCAAAGTTCCCGGGCGATAGCTTCGACCAGTTCGGCCGGGTCGAGGTTTTTCCGCAGCGTCTTGCCAAGCTCGGCAGTGTCGCGACGTAGCAGGTCAAAGCGCGGTGTGCGGCTGCCGTCAGCCTGCTTGACCGCTTTGCTGGTGATGATGCCGAGTGTAGCCAGTTGCGGTTGCGCGCAACTGTTTGCACAACCGGAGATGGCCAGTGTCCCGGCGAATGCTTTGCCGTCGATCGCCAGACAGATCTGTCGGGCGACGTCGCGGGTTGCGGCCAATCCCATCCGGCACTCGTGGTTGCCCGGACAGATGCGGAAACGAACCCGGTTTTCGGGATTATCGTTGAGTATTCCGGCAGATTGCAGTTGCGCCAGAAGGGATTGTCGATCTACTTCGGCCGGCAACAATAACAGAAGGTTCTGGTCCGCGGTCAGAGCCAGGAAGCTGTTGCCATAGCGTCGGGCCAGTGCGGCTATGCGGCGCAGGTTGGCGGTTTTGATTTCACCGGCAAACACCGGGATTTCGAGCGGTCTGCCATCCGGTAGAGTCAGCGGACCGTCGAGAGTAGTTTGTGGATCCGGTGGTCGGCCGTGGCGACGGCTGGCTTCGATTTTTTCCCGTAGCGCCGGTTCGCCGATCTGGTTTAATAGAAATTTGAGACGTTTGGGCGGTGGAGTGTTGCGGGCATAGATCCGGACTATCGCTTCGATCAACGGAATCAGCTCCGGCCCCGCTACCGTCTGTTCGTAAAGGAACGCCGCCTGTGGTTTGCGCCCGAGGCCACCGGCGCACCAGACGTCATAATGGTGAATTGTGTCGATGGTTTTTATATAGACCAGACCAACATCCTGAATCAGGTGACGCGCATTGGCATAGTCGGCATCGACACCGATCTTGAATTTTTTCGGCAGGCCCTCAAAGTGCGGGTTACCGGCAAAGTGCCGGTGCAGCTTGCGGGCCAGCGTCTGGACTATGCCGAAATCGGCACTGAAACTACTACTGCAGGAGACCCCACGCACTGCACCGCCGCAGGCGCCGCGCGAGGTTAGGCCGACCGCATTCAACAGTGTCAGAATTCGGGGAATATCGGCATATTGCAGCCAGTGAAACTCGATACTGCCGCGGGTGGTCAGGTGCAACAGACTGTTGCTGAACTGTTCGGAGATGCCGCAGACTTTCTCTGCCTGTTCGCAGGAGATAACACCGGCCGGAACTTTCACCCGCAGCATCAGATCGCCCGCTTTGTTCTGCTGATAGACGCCGTCGAGGCGCAATTTTTTGTAGTCGATGTCCATTAAAATTTGTCTTTCGCAAATATGCCCATGCTCAGTCTTAAGACTAGCAGATTATTTCAATTGCACCCTAAATATGAAAGTTGAGAATTTTGTTGCCGTTCGCCTGTTTTGCGTCGAGTTCG
>JAUVAJ010000185.1 GCA_030591795.1 Desulfuromonadales bacterium
TACCGCAAGCTACGCGCCGAGTTGAAAGTGCGCACCAGTGATAAAAAGAAAGCTCCGCACTCAGCGGTCACTGACGATAGTCCTGCTGAATGGACCAAAACCGTCAACGAGGACCCTTACGTCAAAGAGGCCGGGTTTGTCCTTGCCGATATTATGACCACAGCCGGCTCCCCTGCGCAATCTGGGCTGGCTAAAACCGGTTCAAACTAAAGCAGAAACTGAATTGTTTTCCGGCAGCTTTATGCTGGAATTATGAATTGGAAAATCCAGGAGATTGTTATGAGATTATTTTACCGTTGCATGGTAGCCAGCCTGCTTGCCTTGACACTGACAACTGTGGCTGCCGCTGAAACCCGTTATGTAGCTGACTCGCTGCTCATAACCGTCCGCGAACTTCCTGATAGTGCCTCGACCCGTATCAAGAATATTGTTACTGATACCGTGTTTGAAGTGCTTGAAGAGAGCGGTGAATATTCAAAAATCCGCCTTGAAGACGGCAGTGAGGGGTATGTTAAAACCCGTTACACCACTACCGCCACGCCTAAACCGGTTCTGATCGACAAACTGACGCGTGATAATGTCCAGTTAAAAAAGCAGTATGACGAGCTGATGGCCAGCTTAGGTGAGCAGGAAAGCGACAGCGTAACCCGGCAAAAGGAGTTGCAAGCAACTCTCGACGAGCTGAAAAAGACATTAGCCCAGCAAACGACAGCCAGCGTGCAACTCGAATCCGACCTGACCAGCCTGAACAAAGAGTACACGACCCTGAAAAACAACGCCGACAATGTCGTCCAGATTGTTAATCAATCGGATAAATTTCGTACCGACAACGAGCGCTTACTGATCGAATTCGAATCGTTACAGAGCGAAAACGCCATGCTCCTGCGGACGGCTGTTATCAAATGGGTACTAACCGGTGCCGGCATCCTGTTCATCGGCTGGATCATGGGCAAGGCGTCACGCAATAAACGGCGCTACTGATTTTGCTGCACTAGCAGCCGGTTCATGGAAAGTCCGACAGGCTGCTAGCCACCGGTACAACGAGGATTTATTTGACTTTATTTGCTTGCCGTGTTAACTGAAGCGAACTCTTTTGGAGAAAACCAGTGACATATCACACTCAGACATCAGCAGCACGAGCTAGCATCGCGGCGGCCGCAGCCTTGGCCGTACGCTGTCCTGCTGCCGTCCGACTTATGATCTGACGAACACTGAACAGAGTACACCCAAGGCCATGGCATAAAATTCCATGGCCTTTTTTATATTTAAATATCAGATATATGTAACAGGAGACCGTTATGCGCAACAACATCGTCCACATCGGAGCCGGGGAACTGACCTACGAAATCCGGGCTATCGTCGATATCGCCGACAAGCTCAAGTCGCTCGGCATCGAGACCAACATGGAAAACATTGGCGACCCGATCGCCAAAGGTGAAAAGATCCCGAAATGGATGAAACAGATCGTCGCCGACCTGGCCATGACCGATTGCAGTTATGGTTATTGTGCCACCAAAGGAGTTCTTGAAACTAGGGAATTCCTGGCCGAGATGACCAACCGGCGCGGCAAAACCCAGATCACTGCTGACGATGTTATCTTTTTTAATGGCCTCGGCGATGCCATTCAAAAAGTCTACGGCCTACTCAGGCGTGAAGCCCGCGTTATCGGACCTTCGCCGACCTATTCAACCCACTCTTCCGGTGAAGCCGCCCATGCCGGCCAGAAGCCGGTCTGCTACCGATTAGATCCGGACAACAACTGGTACCCGGATCTTGATGACCTGCGATTGTCGGTTAAATTCAACCCGGCCATCTCCGGTATCCTGATTATCAATCCGGACAATCCGACCGGCGCCGTCTGGCCGGAACGCTTCCTGAAGGAAATCGTCGCTATCGCCAAGGAGTATGACCTATTTCTGATCTGTGACGAAATCTACCTGAATCTGGTCTATAACGGTGAATCGACCAAACCGATTTCCGACTTGATTGGCGATGTCCCGACCATTTCCATGAAAGGGATCAGCAAAGAGCTACCGTGGCCTGGCTCGCGTTGCGGCTGGATCGAAGTCTACAATGCCGACAAGGACCCGGTTTTCAAACAGTACATCGACAGCATAATTAATTCAAAAATGGTTGAAGTCTGTTCGACAACTCTGCCGCAGAAGGCGATTCCGGCGATTCTCAGCCACCCAGAATATCCGAAATACCTGGCCGAGAGGGTTCTGCGCTACGAAAAATTCTCGAATATCGCTTACGACATTCTGAAAGAGGTTGATGGCATCAAGGTCAACCGCACCAACGGTGCCTTCTACATGAGCGTCGCTTTCACCCAAGGTGTACTTAATAATATTCAATCGTTGCCAATCGAAACCAGCGATGTACGCTCTTTGGTCGAAGACTTGGTCAATCAACCTAACGTCTCCCCTGACAAGCGCTTTGTCTATTATCTGCTGGCTGCAACCGGCATTTGCGTTGTACCGCTCTCGTCGTTCTTCACTCCGGAGCTCGGCTTTCGCATCACCCTGCTGGAACGGGACGAGGCGACCTTTATCAAAATTTTCACCACTATCGCCGAAACCATCACGGCGTATCTCGCTTCCGGAGAATAATCAGGGTCAGGGATAAACCGCTTCTATTTAGCCCTGAATCTGCTACCATTCAACAATGGCTGTTCTCACCCCAACAGAAGCGAACCGACCGATCGAAGCAAAGTCCGATCTGATTGCTTTTCTTGCTCGAGGTATTCACGACGCCGCGCAACGCGGTGTCGGTGCCGAAATGGAAAAGCTGCTGGTTGACGCCGAAACCGGTGCGGCCGCCGACTTCGACCGGATCGAGCAGCTCCTGCTCCGGCTTGAAGCTGACGGACCTTGGCAGGGTGTGCGCGAAAACGGACGACTGATCGGTCTGGCTGGTGACAAATCATCGATCACCCTCGAACCGGGTGGTCAGATGGAACTCTCCGGGGAACTCTGCCCCGACATCCATTGCAGCAATGTCGATTACGTCGACTACATCGCCCAGATCACCCCGGTCGCCAAACAGCTTGGGCTCGCCTTTCTCGGCCTCGGCACTCAACCCTTATCTACCCTCAAGCAGATCAACTGGTTGCCGAAAGACCGTTACGGCATCATGTCGCGTTACATGCTGAAAACCGGCGAGCGCGGCCAGCAGATGATGAAGCTGACCGCCGGGCTGCAGGTTAATTTTGATTTTCAGGATGAAGACGACTGCATCGATTTGATGCGGATGTCGATGCGGCTTGCTCCGCTACTCTACGCCCTGTTTGCCAACTCACCACTAATGGCCGGTAAGCCGACCGGTTTTTTGTCGACCCGTGGTGAAATCTGGCACCGGACTGACCCGGATCGCACCGGACTTATTCCACAGCTGTTTGATGACGGTGCCGGTTTCGAAACCTATGTTGATTACGCCCTGCAGGTGCCGATGTACTTTCTGGTCCGTGATGGGGAGTATCTCGATCTGACCGGCACTCGCTTTCCATTCGGTAAATTTTTACACGAGGGATATCAAGGTCACTCTGCCACACTTGGCGACTGGGATCTGCACCTGTCGACTCTATTTCCCGAAGTCCGTCTCCGGCCACAGGTCGAAGTCCGCTCAGCCGACTCCCTGCCGTCAACCATGTCGTTGTCAGTTGCTGCCCTGCTCAAAGGCCTGTTCTATGATGATATAGCCCGACTGGAGACCAGGAAAGCGTTGCAGAACCAGGACCTGCAGACAGTCTATCCCCTCTCCTGGCGCCTCGGTCTGAAAACGCCCTGCTGTTGCAGCACCCTGCAAGATTGCGCGAAGACCATTCTCGACATCGCCCGTGACAGCCTGCAGCGTCAAGGTCGCACCCGCAACAATTGCGACGAGACCATTTATCTCGACGGCCTGGATGAAATTGTCGAGAGCGGCGTCACCCTCGCCGAACGCCTGCTCTCCCGCTGGCACGGCTCAGACCGTGAAAAGCTCGAAGTGCTGTTTTCTCACTCTGAAATCGGCTGATCGAGCACGTCAATACTATCTGTGCATCCGCACAGTCGCTTCCTGTCTTTCGTCGATGAAAAATATACGCGCACGCACCTGTTTTTTATTGTCAGGCTTTTGTATTATTCCACCATCAAACAGAGCAAAAAGACTTACTGCTGACGATGTTTACCATCCGACTTCTCCCGGATGAGACATCGCATCTACAGAAAAAGGCGCCGACGGGCGCCTTTTTTATTTGAGGATATGTCATCTCGACTGAAGGGAGAGATCTTTTATTTCTTTTCGTTTAAACCACGTAACCCCGAGATTTCTCTCTATCGTTCGAAATGACAAGGCTTTTCCCTCCAGTTACCATCAGCTGACAGGGCCCCATTGGAACGGGCCCGGATCAAGATATCGATAGTTATTAAAACCTGCCCCACTCTGCCGATCGAGATGCCTCCCGCAGGGAAGAGCCATTTTTTGCTTACTTTTTGTTGGCGCATAGACAAAAAGTAAGGCGTCTGGCGGGACGCGACCCGCCGGTCTTGCCTGTAAATTTCCATGTAAACTAACAACCAGCAACCAACTCCTCCAACCCATCAATCAACCCACTCA
>JAUVAJ010000093.1 GCA_030591795.1 Desulfuromonadales bacterium
AATACTTTTGTCTGGGACAAGGAGATGGATCCACGGGCCGGGATGTTGCGACTGGTCTTGGGCCTTGGTACCCGTGCTGTTGATCGGGCAGAAGTCGATTATCCGCGTATCGTAGCCCTGGACGCTCCGCTAAAAAGGCCACATAAAGGGTTTGAGGATACGCGAAAGTTTTCCCAACGCGATGTCGACCTGCTTAACATAAATGAAAATTGTCTGGAAACTATATCCCTTTTGGACCTGACCAAGCAAGGCGTGGATATACCCTGGAGAAACTATGCAGTTCAGGATCAGGAAACCATGGAACTGCTCAAGCGTCGAGGCAAAGAGACACAGGATGTCTGGTTGCTGACTTTCGATAAACTTTTTGCTGATCAGAAGTTTTCATCGTTGATGCAGCGAATGCTTAAGACCCTGGAACAGGCATATGACTACCCGGTAGATATTGAGTTTACGGTTAATTTCACCAAAGACTCACGGACAAAAATTAATGTCGTACAGTGTCGGCCGTTGCAGACCAAGGGGGCTGAAACTGAAGTTTCTATTCCACAAGACATCCCGGATGAACAGATTTTCTTTCGATCGGAAGGAAACTTTATGGGCGGTAATATTTCTCAACCGCTCAAATGGATTATATGGGTTGACCCGGCAGAATACAGCAGTTTACCGATAACGGAAAAATATGAGATTGCCCGACTGGTCGGTCGCCTTAATAAACGTATAGCCGACAAGGTCGATAGCCCGACTATGCTGCTGGGGCCAGGTCGTTGGGGCACCTCGACGCCTGCTATGGGTGTGCCGATCTCTTTTTCGGAGATCAGCAACCTTTCAGCGATCGCCGAGATTGCATTTACCAGTGGCAACCTGATGCCGGAGCTTTCCTTTGGCTCACATTTTTTCCAGGATCTGGTTGAGGCTGAAATATTCTATCTGGCGTTATTCCCGGAAAATAATAATTGTTTTTTGAATAACAGTTGGCTGCAAAAGCAACCAAATGCCTTGGAAGGTTTATTGCCAACCAGCGCCAGATTCAGAAAGGTTGTGAAGGTGTTCCGGGTGCCGGAGAAGAATTTGCATCTGATGGCAGAGGTTGTGTCGCAGGAGCTGGTTTGTTTTATGCAGCCTTAAAGTTTGATCAAGCTGTTAG
Organism: Desulfuromonadales bacterium; assembly: GCA_030591795.1. Next base: position 1,145 of record JAUVAJ010000093.1, read on the forward strand.
TATGAAAATTGTTTATGGCATTACAAATATATGCAAAGGCTATATCTCTGCTGCAGAGACAGTTTTCAGCCATTGTTCAAAGCGTTCTTTGGGCCCCTTGGCTAATATCCGCTTGAAGGTTTCCTGATTGTAGAGATACAGGCAGTGCCGGATCGAAGTGTAGGGGCTGAAGGTGCTGTCCGGGTTCTCGGTCAGAAAGTACTCACGATAATCTCTGGCGACTTTGAAATTCTCAATCAGACTTTTATGCAGATCCGATTTCTGGAAGCCGCTATCCAGTTTAAGAATCCCTTGGACAAAGCCGTCAACTTTGTAGTCCTCAAATTCAAAATCCCGGAAAAAATGGCTGGCTACGCGCAGAAAGGTAAATGCATTTACGCTTTTCTCGCTGGTGGCTGATGGCGTTTGAATTGCGGCGTCTTTCGTATCGGCAGACGAATCATCGATTGGATCAACCGTCGCCTGCTGGATGAGCTCAATGGTGGCGTTGCGGATCTCTTTAAATTCACGGTCAGCCAGCTCAAACAGAGCCGAAAGTACATTTATCCTCCGCTTGAGATCGTTCGGTATCGATTTTTTATATTTAATTTTATGATCGAGCACACTCCAGGCGTCCTGAATCAGCGATCTGATCTGCACCTCAAACGGGTACTGCTGATGTTGCGGCGACGCATCCTCTTGCTCGTTCAACGCCAGATCCATATGCAGCCCTTTATAGCCGAATGAATCCTCAGTGCTTTCCACCGCTGAAATCTTGTCGGTTACGTCGATTATCTTGAAGTGGCGTTTAAGTACCTCGGAAACAACTTCGATCTGATCTTCATACAGGCATATAATCCTGATACCGATCAGGTCAGAAATATAATCTTTGATCGCATACGGTTGTTCATCTGTTTCGAGCTTGTTCTGGTATTTGCGGTGAAATTTTTTGATGCACTCTTCTTTGTCCTTGACCCGCCCCTCAATCTTGGTTACTTCACCGACCTCTGCCTCCTTGAGCAGCGAGGCGATGTTGCGCATGTAACTGTTCGCAGCCTCGGTGAGGAGGGTGAAGTTGCTGTCGTAGAATTTACGGAAGGCGCGCTGTTCTTTTTGAAAGTCGAGTGAGGGCACGGTGACTCCTTTTGAGTTAATGTGCGTAATGACTTAATATCATTTCCGTTATACTTATTGCAAGGCGGGCGGTGTAGCAATGCTTGACAAAGCCTGCTGACATGATTAATCTCCGGATGAAGCCGTGCAATGATTTGGCGTTTGGCTGTAAAAGTATCCAGCCTGTTTTTGTGCAATCTATTTTACATGAAATATATACTAGCCATTCCAGTCATGACGCAGGCTGAATGTCAGAAGAAAGGACCTCAAGATGGCCAGAAAAACAAACTATGGTTTTGAGAAACGTCAGAAAGAGCTGGCAAAAAAGGCCAAAAAAGAGGAAAAGAAGAAGAAAAAACTCGAGGAACAAGAGGCAGCGCAACTTCTGGAATCTTCGGATGAGGAAACGTCTGCAGAGGAGTGAAAAATTTCCGATACAACAAATGATAAGGGACTGCACCGCGCAGTCCTTTTTTTTTGTGCAAGATTCAGCGGTAGCGCCCCATTGTATAACTGCAAAATAAAACACCCCTGATTCTCAAGGTTCCAGCGTTGGCCTTGATGTGGGTAGGTGCATTTGTCAATAGGAGTCTGGTATCTACCTGTGAACTTTGCTATTATCGAATGATTAAGATATGCCTTATTTGCAATAAGTTTCTATTGAAACTACTATGACTTAAATGTAATCCCCCGCTGTGTAGATGATTGTAAATTGAGTGTTCATGGTTTGGCCAAACACTCAAAAACTTATGTGAAGTATCGGGTGATATTAAATGGCCAGTCTGTTGGATGGTATGCAGATTCAACGTAGAGTTGTGTGGGCGTTGATGCTGCGTGAAACCAAGACCTTGTTTGGTAAGCATAAGCTCGGCTACCTGTGGGCGCTGATAAATGCCTCGTTTACTATCGGTGTGTTCTGGGTGCTCCGTGAATTCGGTGGCTTTGCCCCACCGCAGGGGATGTCGGTGCCGGTGTTTCTGCTGGGCGGCTTTGTCCCTTTCTTTGTTTTTTCCGAGACGGTCAATGGCGCTATGAATGGGGTCAGTGGCAATCGTGCCTTGCTGGCCTATCCCCAGGTTTTCACGGTTGATATTTTTATTGCCCGGGCGCTGCTGCACGGTGCCATGTATTTTTGTGTATTGGTTATTCTGCTCACGGTCGCTCACTTCAGTGGCTATGCGGTGCCGCTGCATGATCCTGCCGCTATGCTGATGGCTATGATTTTAGTCCTGATCCTCGGTTTTGGTGTCGGTGCCATAGCCTCTTCATTTAACCTGATGTGGCCGACCACACGCCTCATTGTGCCGATGCTGACCCGGGTTCTGTTTTTCACTTCGGGGCTTTTCTTCTCGGTGGAATTTGCCCCTGTTTATATACGCGAAATCCTTTATTACAACCCCCTGTCACACCTGATTGAACTGTTGCGCGGCGGGCTGTCTGACGGTTACGTGGGGAGTTTTGTCTACGTCCCATACGTGGGCGGGTTTATATTGTGTGCCTTGTCAATCGGCTTGTTGCTGGAAAGGTTCTCGCGGCAGTATCTGAGTGAAGAGTCATGATTGAATTACGCAATGTCTGTAAATCATACCGGACAACAAAGGGGATCAAAATGGTCCTGGACGATATCAGTATCGATTTTCCGCCCGGGCGCAATATTGGCATCCTGGGCCGTAACGGTGCCGGCAAGTCAACCCTGTTGCGGATGATAAGCGGCGCGGAGCTTCCGACCAGCGGTCAAGTGACTCGCAAAGCCAGCGTCTCCTGGCTTATCGGTTTCTCGGGCGGTTTTCACGGCAGTCTTACCGGTCGGGAAAACTTGCGCTTTATCTGCCGGATTTACAATGCTGACATTGCAAAAGCAACCGTGTTTGTTGAAGAGTTTGCCGAACTTGGCGAATATATGGAGATGCCGATCAGCACTTACTCTTCAGGGATGAAAGCGAAATTGGCTTTTGGCCTGAGCATGGCGATCGACTTCGATTATTATCTGATTGACGAAGTTACTGCTGTCGGTGATTCCAGGTTTCAGAAGAAGAGTAAAGAGGAGTTTGACCGCCGCAAGGAGCATTCTTCGCTTCTGGTTGTTTCGCACAATCCGAATACGATCCGGTCGCATTGTGAAGCGGCGGCTGTCCTTGATCAGGGGCGATTGACCTTTTTTGATGATGTTGAACAGGCAATTATTCATTATGAAAATCAGTAATACAGCTATAAAAATGTTTTTTGCAAATATGAACTTTCGCAAAAAGCTCTTGTTGTTCATTGTGCTGCCGACGCTGCTGGTCGCATTTTATTATGCATTCTGGGCCTCGGATATGTATGTGTCAGAAGCGCGCTTTTCTATCAGGGGACCAGAAGGGGGCGCCAGTACGGATCTGATGTCAATCCTTGGCCAGCCGGGTGGCTCGACAACGGCTGATGCCTATGTGGTAAAGGATTATATTCACTCAATGGGGTTGCTTGATATTCTGGATGAGCAACTGCGCTTGCGCGAACACTATCAATCCACAGAAGCCGATTTTTTCAGCCGCTTGTCTGCAAACGCCAGGGCCGAAGAGTTTCATGCCCATTTTCTTGAAGTTGTGCAGGTGTTGTTTGATCCGGCCACCAGTATCATATCATTGCGCACCCGGGCCTATAGCCCGGAAATGGCGCGTGATCTTGGTCAGCATATCCTGGATCAGAGTGAACGACTGGTTAACCACTTGCGCGATCGGGCGTTGCATGATGCGCTGGAACTCGCCCAGGTCGAATTGTCGTCAGCCGAGCAACGGATTACGCAAGTCCGCAAGGCGCTGGTGTTGTTCCGGCAAAAGAACGATATGCTGAATCCCGAAGCAGCAGTCGGTTCTCTGGTCGCTATGATTGCCGATCTGGAAGGTGAAGCGGTTAAAGCTCGAACGGAGATGGCTGAGGCCCGCTCTTACATGCGCGATAACAGCACTCAGGTGGTGGCGCTCAAGACACGCATCTCGGCACTCGAAGGGCAGATCAAGGCAGAAAAAGCCCGGCTGGTCGGAGCTGACAAGCGAGTGCTTAATGAAGTGATTGTCGACTACGAAAGTCTTATGGTGGATCGTGAATTTGCCAAGCAGCGTTATATATCTGCGCTTGCTTCACTGGAGGCAGCCCGCATCCGGGCCGAAGGCAAAAGTCGTTATCTGGTCGCTTTTTCTCCGCCGACGTTACCTGATGAGTCGCTTTGGCCACGCCGCTTATCTTTCACTTCGCTGGTTTTTGTTGGCGCCACACTTCTTGTTGGCATCGTCTCTTTGATGATTGCCGCCATTCGTGAACACGCGGGGTTTTAAGATGCGTATTTATCGTTTAATTCTTCTGATGTTTTTCTGTTTGTCGATTTCGTTTGCGGTAGCCGCCGTGGAAGCCACTCCTGCCTTTGCCGTGCAGCTGGACTCTGGTGAGACGCCGCTCGAACCGTTTGGCGCCGATCTGTTCCAGGGGAATTTTGCCAAAGGGACCTTCGATGAGCTGAATGCCGATTATCAGATCATGCCGGGTGATCGCATCGCTGTTCGTTTCTGGGGCGCCCGCACCTTTGACAGTGTTCTTGAGGTCGATGCCCGGGGTAATCTTTTCCTGCCCGAGGTCGGACCGGTGTCCGTTGCCGGAGCGCGACATGCTGACCTTGCGCAGCTGGTGCAGGCCAAGGTGCTATCGGTTTATAAAAAAAATGTCGAGGTATATACCAACCTGTTAAATGCTCAGCCGGTAGCTGTTTTTGTTACCGGGTTTGTCGCTCAACCTGGCCGTTATGCCGGTGGTGCAACCGATTCAGTCCTGTACTACCTGGACCTAGCTGGCGGCATAGATGCTGAGCGTGGCAGTTATCGCGATATTAAGGTTATCCGTAATGGTGCAGAGATCGAGCGGATCGATCTTTATCCGTTTATTCTCGAAGGGCTGCTGCCGCGGCCACGCCTTGAAGATGGTGATCTGATACTTGTCGAGGAACGTGGCGCTGGAGTTTTGGCAATGGGCCAGGTACGCCACACTGCCCGCTTTGAGTTCCCCGCGGGTGCAACGATAAATGGCGAGCAGTTGGCAGCTTTGGCGACACTGCAGAATCGGGCTTCGCATGCCAGCATCATCGGTACCCATAACCGGGCACCGTTTAATACCTACCTGCCGCTTGAGGATTTTTATCAGATCGCGCTGGAAGATGGCGACACGGTTGAGTTTCATGCCGATACACCCGGCGATACAATAATGGTCGCTGCCTCAGGCGCCATTATCGGCGCGTCCCGTTACCCGGTACACAAAAGTACTCGACTGCTTGAGCTGTTGGCTACCATCCCGGTGGAGCCGGAACTGGCCAATATGAATGGGATTCACATCAAACGCCGGAGTACAGCGATTGCCCAGAAAAAGGCACTGAATGATGCTTTGCGGCGATTGGAGCAGACTTCACTGAATGCGACTTCGTCGGGTGTAGAAGAGGCCAACATTCGTGTCCGTGAAGCCGAGCTTATCGCACAGTTTGTCGCCAAGGCGCGTAATATTCAGCCGAACGGCACGGTGGTTGTCGGACGTGACGGTTTGTTGTCGGATATCTATCTGGAAGATGGTGACGTGATCGTAATTCCGACCAAGAGTGATGTAATCCTGATCAGCGGTGAAGTGCTGATGCCCAAGGCCCTTGTTTATTACGGCCAGAAAGATGTCGATGATTATATTGCCAATGCCGGTGGCTTCTCTACCCGTGCCGACAAAAAAAATATTCTGGTAGTAAAACCTAATGGTGAAGTTTTCAGAGATGGCGATACCGACATTGCCGCTGGCGACCAGATC
>JAUVAJ010000130.1 GCA_030591795.1 Desulfuromonadales bacterium
CTGGAAAGTTTTGTCCGGTTGCGGATGGGATAGTTTTTAATGTACAACAGGGGTCCGGCTGTTCAGCCGGGCCCCTGATAATTTGCATAGATTTAAACAGTAGTTTGTTTCAAGTGGTCATGGTTTGCGACGTCACTAGCAGCCTGTCGGACAATCAATGAACTGGCTACTAGAGTTCGTCATCGTCAAAATTGAAAGAGTCATCACTGTCGAAGCTAAAATCGTCTGAATCTTCGCCGACGCCAAACGGGTCATCGGCCGGTTCCGGAGTCGGCGCCGGGCTATCGTCAACCGGTGCAGCAACCTGCCCCGCCGCTTCTTCTTCATTGAAATCGAATTCGAAATCATCTTCTCCAGCCCCGGCCGCAGCTACTGCGCCACCAGCAGCGGCAACGCCGCCGGCAAACAACAGGGAGCGGATATTGTGTTTTTCTTTGTGCTCACTCAGATCCTTGCCACACTTCTTACAGCTGTCCAGATAGTCAAAGCTGATGTAATTACATTTCGGGCATTTCATGGTTTTGCTCCTTTCGGCTGGGTGCGCGCCTTGGTGCAGCGTACACCAAAATCTCCATAAAGATACTGCAAAACGGCAGATACTGCAAAGCCGGCGGTTTCAGTGCGTAGTATGCGTGGGCCGAGATTGACCGGAATAAAACCCTTCGACCTGGCCAAGTCAGCTTCTTCAGGTGAGAATCCCCCTTCCGGGCCGATCAAAATAGCGACATCACGGGGTGTCTGTTCAGGCAGAACCGTGTTCAATGGGCTGCTGCCGTCTTCCCAGAGCATCAACTTTAATTCGGCCTGGCAAGCGGTCAGCGCCTCTTCCAGACGGCAGGGCAGGGTGCAGGTCGGTAAAATCGGGCGCCGACTCTGGCGGGCTGCTTCACTGACAATCCGTTGCCAGCGCTGTTGTTTCTTGGTCTGCCGGCTTGCAGTCGGGGCCGGGATGCTTCGCTCGCTCCAGACCGGAGTAAACCTGCTGACCCCGAGTTCTGTCCCCTTTTGCAGGATCGTCTCCATCTTATCGCCTTTGGGGATGCCCTGAATCAACTCGAGCGGAATGGTTTGCTCCTCAGTCAGCCAGTGCTCAATAATTTGCACTTCACTGGTCTGTTTGCCCAGCTGGTCAATCGTGCCGCGATAGTGGTTGCCGGTGCCGTCGAGTAGAATAATTTCGTCACCTTCGGTCAGGCGCAAGACGGTGCCGATATGGTTGGCCAATTCCGGGGGTAAGATCGCCAGGTCGTTGCAAATGGCATCGGCTTGAATGAAAAAATGTCGGGCCATTTCAGGCTTCGATCCGCTGGAACTGCAAACAGCACCAGTCGGTGTCATAGGTTATGGTCGGTTCGGACAGACCAAGATTGCTGAACCCAGCGCAGACAAACGATTCCTTTTCCCGCAGGATACCTGACAACAGCAGTGTGCCGCCGGTCGCCAGGCGTGCGATCAGGTGCGACGCCAGACGAACATTCTCTTCGGCGAGTATGTTGGCAATGACGATGGCAAAGCTCCCGGTCAATTCTTCCAGTGGCCTGGCAGTTACCGTGATTTGCTCGGTCAACCTGTTCTGGACAATGTTTTCACGGGCAACCTGGCACGCCTCATCGTCAATATCATTGGCCAGAATTCGCTCAGCGCCGAGACCGGCGGCTGCCATGGCGAGAATCCCGGAGCCGGTGCCGACGTCGAGCAGACTTTCCGGGGTGCCCCGATCAAACAGCTCAGCGATTGCCTGTAGACAGAGGCGGGTCGTTTCGTGGCTGCCGGTGCCGAAGGCCATGCCGGGGTCTAGGTTGATCACCACTTCATCCTTGGCTGGAGTCCACTCTTCCCAGGTCGGTTTGACAATCAAGCGCGCGCCGAAGCGGGTCGCGGTGAAGTGTTGCTTCCAGCCTTCGGCCCAATCTTCACGGGCCACCATGCTTTGTTGGGGCTTAATCGGAGCCCAGGCGGGATAGTTTTGTTGCAGTGCGCATATCTGTTGGCTGAGGGCCTCCGGGTCATTATCTTGCGGAAAGTAGACATGCACCTGGTAGTTTAATGGAACCTGCGCATCCGGGTCAGGCTGGATAAACGTATCGAGAGTTCGTTCTTCAACATTAATCCCGAGACAGCCGAGTGTGTAGAGCTCATCAGCGATCAGATCGACGATGGTGGATGGGACCGGAAACGATAGTGTAAGCCATTGATTTTCCATGCTCGATGTTTAGCAGAAGCGTTGACGCAAAAGCAATAAAAACCTTGACAAAAGTGGCAGCTACGAGGCATAACCTGTATAATATTTAATTAAAATATGCGCTAATGAGGCCCGACTGACTCCCCTCATTTATGTCAGTTCGGGCATAAAATTAATCTGCCGGACTTTTTGCATCGTGAGGCTCTCTACTGGGACAAGAACAGACCAATCATCAGAACATTTTTATTCTTTCCGACGCGACCGGTGAGACGGCGGAAAAGATGATAATGGCGGCCCTGTCCCAGTTTACAAACCGGGAAATCCGCCTGAAGCGGTTCAGTCATATCCGGAGCAAAAATGCTGCGTATGAAGTACTGGACGAGGCTTTGAGCCAAAACGCTCTGGTTGTCTATACAACAGTCAACCGCCAGATGTCCCGGATGATTCAGGATGAGTGCAGTTCCCTCGGTTTGCCGAGTCTCGATCTGATTACGCCTTTGTTGCTGCAATTGTCAGAGTTTATCGGCCGCGACCCGGGTGAAACGCCAGACCTGTTACACGGTGTGGACGAAGCTTATTTCCGGCGGGTAGAGGCGTTGGAGTTTACGATCAAGCACGATGATGGTCAGGATGTTCGTTACCTGGACAAGGCGGATATCGTGTTGACCGGCATCTCCCGAACCAGTAAAACACCGCTGTCGGTCTACTTGGCCCATCGGGGTTGGAAGGTGGCTAATGTGCCGCTGGTAAATGGAGTTGAGCCGCCGGCTGAATTGTTTACCGTCGATCCGTCCCGGGTGGTCGGATTGGTGATTGATCCGCAGCGACTGGTGGAGTTGCGGGCCGCGCGGTTGCGTAATCTTGGGCAGGATCCGAAGTTGGCTTATGCTGATTACGAAGAAATTGTCGACGAACTCAGTTTTTCCAAAAGGATATTTCGTCGGCAATCCTGGATATTGCTTGATGTCACCGGCAAGGCGGTCGAAGAGACGGCCAACGAGGTGCTGGTAAAACTTAAATTGAAGTAAGAACTGTAGGTTATAGCTTTATTTACCGAAAACTTTTGATATCACGTAGCGGAGGAGGAAGAAATGAAGGTACTGGTTGTCGAAGACGAGAAAAAGGTTGCCAGCTTCATTAAAAGAGGTCTGGAAGAAGAAGGTTACACCGTTGAGTTGGCCCGGGATGGCGAAGAGGGTCTGAAGATGATCAACGACGGCAGTTACAATCTGATCCTGATGGACCTGATGCTGCCTAAAATGGATGGTCTTCAAGTGATCCGGGAGATGCGGGCACATAATGTTCGTACTCCGGTACTTTGTCTTACCGCCAAGGATAAGGTGGATGACATTGTCTCCGGTCTCGATTCAGGCAGTGACGATTATTTGACCAAGCCTTTTGCTTTTATTGAGTTACTGGCTCGTGTCCGGGCCTTGATCCGCCGTGGTTCAAGTGAGCGTGGTGCCGAGCTGACTTTCGCTGATTTGCGCATCGATCCGGTTACCCATAAGGTCTGGCGTGGCGAAACGGAGATCGATCTGACCTCCAAGGAATACGCCCTGCTCGAGTACATGATGCAACATCCGAATGAAACCCTGACCCGGAGTATGATCGCCGAGCATGTCTGGGATTACACGTTTGATTCTTTTACCAACATTATCGATGTTTATGTGAACTACCTACGCAAGAAGATCGATCGTGACTTTGAGAAGAAGCTGATCCATACCGTTCGCGGAATAGGGTACGTCCTCAAGGAGGGTTAATTGTTTCCCGGTTCTATCCGTCAGCGTTTGACAGCCTGGTACTTTCTGTCACTGATCCTGATTTTGCTTGCGGTTAGCCTGTTCTGGTATACGACCCTGTCGCGTAGTCTGATAGCTCAGCTGGATGATAGTCTGCATGAAACGGCCAAGGTAGTAGAGCTTGGCCACCTGCACGAGCTGAATGTAATTGAGCCAGATCAGGCGTGCGCGATTCTTGAAGTTTACAGCTACAGTCAGGACTGGATTGGTTACGTGCAGTTGCGTGACCCGGCCGGCGAGGTTGCCTGTATTATCCAGGGCGTAAACGGCCATGCTCTGCCGTTCAGCAATTCAGCCCGGGAAGCTGTAAGTGCCGGGAAGCTGTTCTACGAGACCGACGCTGATTCTTTCTCGTTTCCGATTCGTCTCCTGTCCGTTCCGATCTATCGCGCGGGCGACCTTGTCCGTATAATTCAGATCGGCCAGAGTTCGGTCGGTATCGAACAAATTCTTGCCAACCTGCGCAATATTTCCGTCTTTCTCAGCCCGATTTCCATTATGCTGTTGACCATCTTAGGCTGGTTTCTGGCCGGTCGGGTTTTGTCTCCTATTGTTACCATCACTGCTACCGCCCAGAAAATAACAGCCAAGCAGCTGGACCGACGTCTGCCGATAAGCTCGACCGATGATGAGATTGCCCGATTGTCGCAAACCATTAATTCTATGCTGGCTCGGCTACAGGAATCATTTCAGCGGGTGCGGCGTTTTTCCGGCGATGCTTCGCACGAGTTGCGTACACCGTTGGCGATTATCAAAGGCGAGACCGAAGTCGCGTTGCGCTGGGCCAAGAGTGATGCAGAGCTGCGATCGGCTTTGACTTCCAACCTGGAAGAGATCAACCGTATGGAGCAGATTATTGGCGATCTGCTGTCGCTTGCCCGTAGTGATGCATCCGAGTTGCACTTGGCTATCGAGAAATTCAGCCTGAGTGATCTTATTCAGGACATCTGGATGAGTGGCAAAACTTTGTCGGAGCAGTACGGACACAATGTTCATCTGGATCACGCCGTCACCTCGGAAATCTATATCGATGGTGACAAGGTGCAGCTCTACCGGGTTCTGATTAATCTGATAACCAACGCGGTTAAATACACCCCCTCCGGTGGCCGTATTGATATCCGGCTGCTGCTCCAGGATGAGCGTCGGGTTATGATTCAGATCAGTGATACCGGGCTGGGGATCTCTCCGGAAGATCTGCCGCACATTTTTGAGCGCTTCTATCGTATCGACTCGGCCCGGAATCGGGATCATGGCGGAACCGGCCTCGGTCTCGCTATCGTCAAGGCGATTGTTGCGGCTCACGGCGGTACAATTTCCGTTGAATCGACCGTTGATAAAGGATCGACTTTCTCAGTATCACTCCCCCTGGATGGCCCGGCGGCAAAAACTCTGATCGATTGATTACCCTGCATTTATTGACATTTGTTCTTCCGGTGATTAAATAGGCTGCAGACAGCTTCAACTTTATTGTCGGATATTTTTATCCGGCCGCTTTGAAGAAAGGACGCAGTTCATGTACCGGAACAGATTCCGATTTATTGTATTGTTGCTCGTTATTTTAGCTTTCAGTCTGCAGGCGACCGGCGCTGCAGCGGCCTTGCCTGAGTTTGTCGCGCTGGCCAAGGAGTTGAAACCGGCGGTTGTCAATATCAGCACAACCAGAACGGCCAAGGAGCAGTCGCCAGGACCGCGTGGCTTTGGCGGTCAGGGTAACGATTCTTTTAATGAGTTTTTTGAGCGCTTCTTCGGTGGCCAGCAGAATGTGCCGCGTGAGAGCCATTCCCTCGGTTCCGGTTTTGTA
>JAUVAJ010000010.1 GCA_030591795.1 Desulfuromonadales bacterium
AAGGTACTTTTGCCGGCGCCCGGCACGCCGGATATACCAATCCGAATCGATTGCCCGGTCGCCGGCAACAATTCATCGAGCAACGTGGTCGCGGCCAGCGAATGATCGAGATTGCGACTCTCAACCTGGGTGATCGCTTAACCGAGGGCGCGGATATTTCCAGCGCGGACACCTTCAGCTATATCGTGGATCTTGGCCATGGAATTACTTTCTGACAGGGTGCAACAAAGGTTTTGCTATTTTAATCGGATATTTTCAATTTACAATAGGCAAAAAGGGCGGGCCAAAAAGTCCGCCCGTTTGTGAATAATTAAAATTCCTGGCTGATCAAAAGTTTCTGGATGCAAGGCGCCCGCCGACTGAGGAGTGAGGCGTAGCGCAAGCTACGTCGCAACGATACAGGCCAGGGGAACGCCGCAGACGGGAGCTTTTCATCAGCCTACTTACCTTCAATTGCGTCCAGCGTCTGATTGGCCGACGTAACAATCGGCGTACCGGGACCGAAGATCCTGGCCGCGCCGGCAGCATAGAGCCCGTCATAGTCCTGCCGCGGGATAACCCCACCACAAACCACAACGATGTCATCGGCACCAAGTTCTTGCAAGGCCGCTGCGAGCTGCGGCACCAGGGTCTTGTGCCCGGCGGCCAGGCTCGACACGCCGACCACGTGCACATCGTTTTCGACCGCCATCTTGGCCGCTTCTTCCGGCGTCTGGAACAGCGGACCGACATCGACGTCAAACCCGGCGTCGGCATAGGCAGTCGCGACAACTTTGGCGCCACGATCGTGCCCATCCTGCCCCATCTTGGCAATCAGAATACGCGGTCGACGCCCTTCTTTTGTCGAAAAAACCTCAACCCGCTTCTGCAATGCAGCAAAATTATCGTCGTTCTTCACCACGGACCCATAAGCTCCTGAAACCAGGTTAATCTCGGCCTTGTGCCGGCCGAAGGTTTTTTCCATCGCGTCGGAAATTTCGCCGACACTGGCACGCAGACGCGCAGCATCAACACAGAGACCGAGGAGGTTACCGTTATCATTGTCACATGCAGCGGTGATTGCGGCAAGCGCCTTTTGACAGGCCGACTCGTCGCGCTCGTCACGCATTTTCTCCAGCCGCGCGATCTGTGATTTGCGCACCGCGGTATTATCTACATCGAGCACATCGATCGGGTCCTCTTCGGCCAGCTGATACTTGTTGACCCCGACGATAACATCGCGGGCGCTGTCGATCGCCGCCTGCTTCTTGGCCGCCGACTCTTCGATCCGCAGCTTCGGCATACCGGATTCGATCGCCTTGGTCATGCCGCCGAGCCCTTCGATTTCATCAAGAATCTTCTGGGCTTCGTCGATCAATGACGAGGTCAGACTTTCGACATAGTAAGAACCGGCTAGCGGATCGACCACGTTGCAGATTCCGGTCTCTTCCTGCAACACCAGCTGGGTATTCCTGGCGATACGCGCCGAATGGTCGGTCGGCAAGGCAATCGCCTCATCCAGTGCATTGGTGTGCAACGACTGGGTGCCACCGAGAATCGCCGCCATCGCTTCGACCGTAGTCCGGATGACATTATTGTACGGATCCTGTTCGGTCAGGCTCCAGCCAGAGGTCTGGCAGTGGGTGCGCAGCATCAGTGACTTCGGATTCTGCGGCTTAAACTGCTGCATCATGTTCGCCCAGAGGTAGCGGGCAGCACGGAGCTTGGACGCCTCCATGAAGAAGTTCATGCCGATAGCAAAGAAGAACGAAAGCCGCGGCGCAAACGTATCGACATCCAGCCCTTTAGCGATCGCGGTGCGCACATACTCCAGACCGTCGGCCAGGGTAAAAGCCAGCTCTAGGGCGTTGTTCGCGCCGGCCTCCTGAATATGATAGCCGGAAATCGAAATTGAATTGAAGCGCGGCATGAATTCGCTGGTGTACTCTATGATGTCGGCGATAATCCGCATCGACGGCGCCGGTGGGTAGATATAGGTATTGCGAACCATGAACTCTTTAAGAATATCATTCTGGATGGTTCCGGCCAGCTGCTCAGGCGAAACCCCCTGCTCTTCGGCGGCGACAATGTAGTTGGCCAGGATCGGCAGTACCGCACCATTCATGGTCATCGACACCGACACCTTATCGAGCGGGATGTCGCCAAACAGGATCTTCATATCCTCAACCGAATCAATGGCAACACCGGCTTTGCCAACATCACCAACCACCCGCGGGTGATCCGAATCATAACCACGATGTGTCGCCAGATCAAAGGCGACAGACAACCCCTGCTGACCGGCGGCAAGGTTGCGTTTGTAAAAAGCGTTTGACTCTTCGGCGGTGGAGAAGCCGGCATACTGACGCACCGTCCAAGGCCGCCCGGCGTACATGGTCGCCATCGGTCCGCGGGTAAACGGGGCCATACCGGGAAGGGAACCGGTCGATTTCAGCCCAGCCAGATCCTCTTCTGTATAGAGCGGCTTGACCGTAATCCCTTCCGGCGTGTCCCATTTGAAATTGGAAAGATCGTCAGTTTTTTTCTCTTTTTTGGCCTGGGCTTCCCAATCGGCCAACGTCTTCTTATCAAATGTGCTCATACCTGATCCTCATCGACTGAGTTAAAATTTGCGCACTAAAACTATTAATGCATTTTGCTGTCTGTACAGTGTTTTCATAAGGGAAACGAGCAATTTTTCGCGAGATCAAGGAAATCAAACGTTAACGCGGAGGCGTACATCAGTACGCCGCACAAGTGAACGTGCAGATTGACGCAGAGATCGCGTAAAAGGGCCGTTTCCGGATGGAAACTAGCGGGTAACAACAGCGAGGACCTGCACCTCTTCACCTTCTGCTGCTAGCAAACGATGGCGCAGCGACGAATCGAAGTATACGGCATCGCCTTCTTCGAGAAAGAAGCGCTCGTCCTCAAGAAGAATTTCCGCCTTTCCTTTGAGAATCAGCAAAAACTCTTCCCCTTCATGATTATACAGGGTCTCTTCGTCCGGCCGTTCACCGACACTCAGCATGAACGGTTCCATCTTCTTGTTGCGCTTACGGAATGACAACGCTTCGTAAACGTAGCCGTGACCGGTCCCTTTGCTGGAAATCACCCGGCTGACTACTCGCCGATCTGCCTTATGCACCACTTCGTACTTGAGCTCTTCTTCCTCTTCCTCGAAAAAGTGCCCCATCTTGATATCGAAAAACCGGGCGATCTTGGACAGAGTGGCAATCGGTGGCGAGACATTATTATTTTCGATCTGGGAGATCAGGGCTGGCGAAAAGCCGGTCTCCCGCGCAACATCCTGCAACGTCAGTTTACGCGCCTTACGTAGCTTCTTTATTTTTGCGCCGATTTTGAATTCCACGTGCGGATTCCATTCTCAAAATATAAAAAGGTTTTAGACTGCAGGATATAAACCAAAGCGAGTAATATTGTCAATAAATATTTACTGTAGATAAAATATGCTTTACCGAAATTTAAGGTAACGCCGGCACCTGCAGCTCAATCAGCCGTACAATGAACTTATAGCTTTTCAGGCATAAAACAAAAGCCCCACCTGCATGCAAGTGGGGCCTTCGCATCAGCCTGATCGCCAATAGCGACTATTTGAATTACAGCACCGCTTCGAGGTACTTACCTGTGCACTCACGCATGACACGCACCGTCTCTTTCGGGTCAACTTCAACAAACTTCTCGTCCGGGGTAACCTTGAACAGCGGTTGTCCCTTGGAGACGATTATACCTTCGGATCCTTCGATCAGAATCTTGTCGATGGTGCCGGAGAACGGCGCCGGAACCTTGTTGAACATCTTCATGACTTCGATGATGAATAGTGGCTGGTCCTTTTCGAAATGCATCCCCTCTTCGACAAACGCCGGCAGGCCCGGGGCCTCCTGGCCGTAATACATTCCGCCGCACGGTGTGACAATCTCGTCGGCCTTGGTCGCCGGCGGCGGTACGAGAACCTTCTTCATCCGCGCCTGCAGCTCAGGGTCAGTCAGGTTGTCCGGTATGGTGATCTCCAGATCTTCTTCGACCTTCAATTCCCAGAAGCCGGTGTTTTCAGCGATCAGGAAGATCATTCCGAGTAGTTCCAGCCCAGCTTCGTAGCCGACATGTGATGAGCGAATCGCGGTCCACTCGTCCTGGCTGAATCCGGCTTGCGGCTTCTCGTTCTGCAGCATCTCGTTCAGTTTAAAATAATCGTCCTTCTCGAGACCAAATTTACTGCGCAACTCGTCGTAGAAGTCCAGAGCACCTTGCAGAAGTTCGTTGTCGTGACCCCAGATTACTTCGGCCGCCGGCTCTTCGGCACGGTAGGCCATATTGAGGTAATCATAGGTTTCACCGATCATGACCATCGGGTTACGCAACCAGACCACTTTGCCGTTCTCCAGGCGGAAATTCTTGCTGTTAAGGCTGAGCCAGCCAGAGAGCAGATGCGGATCACCGAGCAGAATCTCCATCGAGCGGGTCAGCAGCGTCCCTTTGCGGTCGAGAACCTCTGAGTAGGCTTTGGCCAGTTCGGCATCGTCGCCAGCCAGCTTGGCGTAATGTTTCTTCATTTGCAGGAAGGCAAAGACAGGATCCAGCTTGCTCGCCTCTTCCTTGAGCAGACCGACCAGGGTCAGGTACGGCACAACGAAGCGGGTGGTCGGCTTGGCCATAACATTACGACCGATGAACCAGTTGACCAGACCGTAGTGAAATTCAAGGTTGGTCGCCAGGTCGGTCCCGCGAATCTTGGTATTACAGATGACCTTCGCCAGGGATTTATAGCTGTCGAGGCGATCCTTGCCTTCAGTCAGCAACAGGGCAATATTCGAATCATACGCCCCAGCCACACTGTAGCGCATGAACAGGCCGGTATCTGGATTGACCATGCAGATCCCCTGATCATCGCGGATTTCACCTTCGAGCGGCTTCGACCAGTAACGAATCATCCCGCCGGCATGCGGCGACAGGGAAGCGTCGGTCGCGTTGAGCCGGGCTTCGGCCGCAGCCCCAAAACGGGCAATCCGCTCCGGTTTCGGCAACCGCTTCTTGTGCAGCGCCAAAAGCGCCATCGCCTCGACCAACGACTCGACGATGAAGAAATCGTTCTTATCCTTCGGATTGGTGAACTTCAGGCTGTAGCAGAGTTCGGACACCCGATGCTCAACCTGAATCCGGGTGTTGACCTCCATGAAGTAGTGGCGATCACGGTCGACGATACACTCGAAGGTCGAGGCAGAGTCGAGACCGACAGCCTCACCGAAGCGGGCCGATTCTTCTTCCATCCGCTTGAGTACCATCAGATCAGTCTCGAGCGCCTTGGTGACGACCTTGTTGCCGGCCTGCTTGGCTTTCTCGATCTCGAGCGCCAACCCTTCCTGGGTTACCGAAATCTCGAGCAGCTTCTGCTCGTGCATCTGCAATGAGCAATCACGGCCACCGAGGGAGACGCACCACTCACCGTTGCCGAGCAGCTGAATCTCGTTGTGTCGGGTCTGCTCGATGTTCAACTCGACCAGAACGTTCTTGTTGTCGCCGACACCGTTCGCCTTGACCTCGTTAAGGATCTCCAGCACCATACTCGGCGCATCCTTGGCGGCACTGGCGATGTCGGAATCGGAGGCGTTTTTCTTGCCGAGCAAAGAGGCGCCGAGAATCCGCTGCCCCTTGCCACCACCGCCACCGATCGCCTTGAGCCGCACCCGGCTTTGCGGATTTTTCTTGAACATCTCGATACACTCGATCTCAGCTTGCTTACCGAGCTCATTGACCGAGAACAGGTCGATCCCTTTTGCGTAGGCAGCGAACAGGATCTGGTCGGCCAACTCTTCGAGCGTCAGCTTCTCGTCCTTGAGCACCTTGGCGTCGCATTTAAGCCCTTCAGCCTTGACTACGGCCAACAGTGCGTCACGACTCGGATGTTTCTTGACCAGGGTGCGGGCGGTGACATTATCGATACCCGGGGTGACCGAGACATCGACCTTGAGCGCGGTCCGCTTGGCTTCGTCTTTCTTGCCAGCGCTCGACTGGGTACGGGCGCAGGGGCCGATGAACATGAGACCGGCATTTTCGATGGCCGCAACAAATTCATCATCTTCGGCCATGAAGCCGTAACCGGCGAAGATTGCATTGTAATCATTATCCTTGGCGGTCTGGATAATCTGATTAATCCGCTCTATGCGCTCTTCCTTACTGGCGCCTGAATAGTCCGGCACCCGGTGGACGCGGGTCGAATCGGTCAGCTTGCGCAGTTCCGGCGCCAGGGCGTTCGGATAGATGATCGAGTCTTTTTCCGACAGCAGGATGCCGTAATGGCTGATCCCCATCTCATCGTAGACATCCATCGCCTCTTTACGGATCGGGCCACGACAAACAATCAGCGGCTTGAGCTCTGCGCAGCAAAATGAACGAACCCATTCCGAGTCGGCCTGTGCCAGGCGGCGATCTCGGTGGATCAGGGGGTTATTCATGTAGTAATCAATATTCTTAGTCATCGCTATATATCTCCAATTACTGGTTCTTGAATTCGAATTTATGCAGACGATTAATGGAACTCGCGCTGAACGCCCTGCCAGACCGAAGCCTTGTAATGGCGCATGAAGAAGTTCAGGTTCTCGCCGAGCACCTTACGCAGGTCGGTCGGCATGACAATTGACGAGATCGAGCCGAGGGCCAGGCCCTCTTTCGGATTCATCAACTCTTTTTCGTACTGCAGGTTGAGCGCAGCTTCTTCGAGTTTCAACCAGTCGGCCACTTCAAGTTCCGCATCCTTCTTGGCTGCCCCGGCCTCCTGCCCAGCTTTAACCCGCTCGTCGACCCCGGCCTGAACCCGCGCCTTGATCGAACCGCGCAGCTTGCGCAGTTCAGTTTTGTAAACAAACTCCTTGCCGGCTGGCCCCATGACCGCCAGACGCGTGGTCGGCAGCGCCAGCACCAGATCGGCACCGGTCGGGTAGTTATTAAACGAGGCGTAAGCACCGCCGTAGGCATTGCGCAGGATGAGCAGAATACGTGGTGTCCGGACATCAACGATGGAGTCGAGCATCGTACGACCGGCCTGAACGATACCGCGAGCTTCCTGCTCACGACCCGGCAGGAAACCGGTGGTGTCTTCCATGAAGATCAATGGAATATTGTAGATATTACAGAAACGCACGAAACGGGCGATCTTGAGCGCCGAATCGCAATCGATCTGGCCGGAAGCGACCGCCGAGTTGTTGGCAACAAAACCGACGACGTTGCCGCCGAGCCGCCCAAACGCGGTAACCGCTTCGCGGGCACGATCCGGTTGCATTTCAAAATAATCCCCATGATCACAGATCTGCTGAATGATGATCGACACATCGAACGGCGTATTGAAACCGGTCGGTGAGTTGAAAGCCTTCTTCAGCAGAGTATTGATCTCCCAGGTTTTGCGATCAAGCGGATCACTGGTCTCCTGGAACGGCGCCATGACAGCGTTGTTGTCCGGAAGATAACTAACCAAGCGAACTGCAGTCCGCAGGGCAGCGACCTCATCCTTGACTGTCAGGTCAGCAACACCGGTAGCGCCATGAACCTTTGGTCCACCTAGCTCTTCCGGCGTAACATCCTCACCGAGAACCGACTTGACAACCCCCGGCCCAGTCAGACCGAAGAAGGTGTCTTCCGGCTGAATGACAAAGCTACCCTGGCGCGGCAGATAAGAACCGCCGCCGGCGTTGAAGCCGAACATGCACATGATGGACGGCACCACACCACTCATCTTGCGCAGGGCGGTGAAGGCTTCGGCATAACCATCGAGGCCACCGACGCCGGCCGGAACAAAAGCCCCGGCCGAATCGTTCATACCGATTACCGGCAGCCCTTTTTCAGCCGCCATATTGAACAGTTTGGCCAGTTTGCTGCCGTTGGTCGCGTCAATCGAGCCGGCCCGGACAGTGAAATCATGACCGTACAATGCGACGTCACGCCCATTGACATTCAGGATGCCGGTGACCAGCGAGGCACCGTCGAGATTTTTGCCCCAGTTCTGGAACAGGATATTCGGCTCATCTTGAGTCAGAACCTTGATCCGCTCCCAGACCGTCATCCGCTTTTTGAAATGCTGCTTTTCGATCTGGCCAACATGGACCGATTTAATCGGCCGTTGAATCAGATCGTGTCCTTCCTGCATGACCTCTTCGTAACCGCCAGTCGCACCGGCAATTTCACCCGGAATGTTAAAACTGACTGTTTCCGGTGGAGCAAATGGATTGCTTAGTGAAGGCTTAATCGCTTTTATAGAAATCTCGCTTACCTCTTGATTGAATGGAAATTTATGGACCGATTACTGCTTCGATAACGGTTCAACCTGTCTGATGAATTCTTTTTTATCGGCAGTAGGGCCGGGAAGTATTTATATAAGAATGTTTTACAGTCCGATTAAAAAGTCGTATCGGTGAAATTTTCTGTAAAACGACCGGCCATGGGCCGCCGCGCCGGACCGTATTATCCAGCCAGCGCTAAGGTGCTCCAATCAGCTTTCACCGAGGTTTCATGCAGTGGAAAAATAGAATGGAGTTTTATTTTTAAAGCATCCGGAGGTATAGCGAAAACCCTATAAAAAGTCAACTCTAATTTAACTATCGGTAAAATTGGTTAGCATGAATTAAATTGTTGTTTCTGCGAGTATCAGCCGGATAATTGACTTTAAACGTTAAATCAATTACTTTTGCCGTTCCTTCGTCATCGACTTCACAGATGACCATGTAACTTAAGCTATTGAGGGTCGATCGAATTGTCAAAAACACCATTGCAACTGCCGCTTGGCATCCAGGTCTGGAAAAATGAATTGCGCCAGAACAAGCATCTGCTGGTGGAAGGCTACACCATGGCGCAGGTTGAAGGGGCAAGTGATACCTACCGCTTCATTATCGCCGCTGCGCCGGGCAAAATTCCGACTATCCTGCGCGCCTTTTGCGATGGACAAGTCGATGAAGCTTTCCTGATTCTCGAATACTATCAAAACGAGGTGCCGGTTGCGCAGGGCGAGACGACGATTCCCGAAGTCTTCTACTCAGCCTACAGGCCGATTGGCGATCTCTTTGCGGCGCTAGACCCATATATGGAACGACTGATTCACGACGGTTTTGTCGGTTTCGGCCTGGCCAACAACCGCTCCGGTCTGGAAATTTTCTTTTCCGAGGAAAAAACCATCTCCTGCTTTACCGACAACCACATCCGGGTCACCAATCTGTTGCATCACCTGGGACTGCCGCATCTCGAGGAGACCTCCTTCCATATGGACCTCGGCCACGATCATCTCTCCCTGCTCTGCCACCCGGACAACAGCTTGCCGACACCACTATCTGAAATGAGCAAATCAGAGCTCGATTTTGTCCAGTTTTGCGGTGAAATTGTCGAAGATCTGGACATGTACCCGGTTGAAGAGACGCTCTCCTTCTTCCTGACCCGTAAAGAACAGGATGCGATTGAGCAACAGTTGAAATCAAATGCCATCTACAGTGAGTACGCTGCTGAGGATTTCGGCAGCATCCTGCTCGATTGGAACGACTTTGTCAGTGAATGTACCGAAGGGTTCGAAGGTGACCTGAACGACTATCAACTCGGTCTGCATCTGCGTGACATTATCGAAAATGTCGTTGGCCATGTAGACGATGACCTCGCGCAAAAACTGACTGAAGTCATTAGTGACCCCGACGAGCGGTTTCAGCAACTGCTGACCGACCGGCGCAAGCGCATCGACCGGCCAACAAACACTTCCCGAGCGGAAACCTTGCCGTTCTGGTATCAGGGGGTAGTCGACAAGCCGGGAGTAACACTGCGCCGTGACCTGATGCGTAGCGACTGGTTCAAGCCGGGCCGTTGAGCCATCTTAGTGGCTTTTACGAGACCATCTTAAATGGAGCACCACTAACAGTATGATAAGTCTGCTTGCCGCCACCACTACCGAAGCCAACGAAATCAAAGCGTTGATGACCGGTACCACTGAAACCAAATGTGGTCGGTTCCCGCTGCTCAAGGGTCGCCTCAGCGGCCATCTCGTCTCACTACTTATCTGCGGAGTCGGCAAGGTCAACGCCGCCCTGGCGACCGAAACATTGCTCAACGTGCGCCATCCGGAAACCGTGATCCTGTTCGGTTGCGGCGGCGCCTACCCGAATAGCGGCCTGCAGGTCGGTGATCTGGCGATCGCCACCGATGAGATCTATGGCGATGAGGGAGTGCAGACGCCAAACGGCTTTCTCGACATGCAGCAGCTCGGCCTGCCGCTCGGCAGTTATCAGGATGAACCGTTCTTTAACCGGGTGCCGCTGATCACACCGATGCTCAATGAAGTCCGCGCAACGCTCAAACCGAGTCTGAACTCGCGGGGACAAAATCTGCTTACTGGAGCTTTCGTCACCGTCTCCTGCGGTTCCGGTACTGACCGGCTCGCCAGTGACATCGCCGCCAGAACCGACGGTATCTGCGAAAACATGGAGGGTGCCGCTGTCGCCCAGGTCTGTCTGTTGCATAAAGTGTCGCTGATTGAACTGCGCGGCATCTCCAACCAAACCGGCGATCGCAACCCGGACGCATGGGATATTCCGAAGGCGGTCGCCACTGCCCAGCATGCGGTCAGCGAACTGCTGGCCAACTGGGAGGAAGTGGCCAAAACATCATGAGTAGAGAATTGGCCCTTGGCTACTCCCCCTGCCCGAACGATACTTTCATCTTCTACGGACTGACCCACGGTAAACTCCCGGAACAACCATTTGCAGTCCGCGAGCGCCTTGAAGATGTCGAAACCTTGAACCGACTCGCTCTCTCCGGCACCTTAGAGCTGACCAAAATTTCCTATCACGCCCTCGGTCACCTGCGCGACCGCTACATACTGCTGCGCAGCGGCGGAGCACTGGGCCGCGGCTGCGGCCCGCTGGTCGTCGCCACCCAGCCGACCGACATGGTAGCCCTGCGTGGCCAGACTATCGCCATCCCGGGAGAGCTGACCACGGCTAATCTGCTGCTGCAACTCTACGCCGAAGGGTATGAAAAGCTATTGATTCTACCATTCGACCAGATCATGCCCGCCCTGCGCAAAGGCGAAGCCCAAGCTGGAGTCATCATTCATGAATCCCGCTTCACCTACCAAAGTGAAGGCTTCCACGAAATTCTCGACCTCGGTGCTTGGTGGGAAACAGAGACCGGTCTGCCAATCCCGCTCGGCGGCATTCTCGCCCGCCGCGATCTCGGCACAGAGTTGATCAATACCGTCGACTCAGCCATCCGTTCCAGCCTCGACTACGCCTGGGCGCACCCCGAAGAATCACGCAATTATATTCGCCAGCACGCCCAGGAGATGGACGATGCCGTCACCGACAGTCACATCAATCTATATGTGAATGAATTTTCTCGCGATCTCGGCGACGAAGGGATCCGCGCCGTCGAGACCCTGTTTGCAAAAGCTGAGGAACGTGGCATAATTCCGGCGTGCGACAGTAACCTGTTCGTATCATAAATTCAGACCAGACAACCTCAAAACAGCTTCAGGAGTTAACTAATTAGTATGACTTTTCTAAAGATTGTTTCCATCGCCCTTTTATTTGCCCTTCTCGGCTGCGCGTCACCTAGTGAAGACCCTGCTGCCTATGCCGCCTGGAAAGGGGATAACTTTCTCAATTACAATGCTACAAAAGAAGACGTCGTGACACGACCAAGCGGTTTACAATATCGCGTAATCCATGAAGGAACTGGCCACAAACCAGGATACCGTGACAAAGTCACGGTACATTACCGTGGCACGCTCATTGACGGCACTGAATTTGACAGTTCCTATAAACGCGGGAATCCAGCTACCTTTCCATTAAACCGAGTAATCAAAGGGTGGACTGAAGGCTTGGCACTGATGCCGGAAGGTAGCAAATGGGAGCTCTTTATCCCACCAGAACTTGCCTACGGCACAGAAGGCTCCGGACAATTGATTGGTCCGAATGAAACCTTGATATTTGAGGTTGAATTATTAAAAATCAACTAAAATGCATACAAATAATCTATTAATCAAAGCTGACAATAACTGCTTTTCAACCTCTACACGTATGAACGAAAAAACCCACAGGAGAATCTTAATGACTATTGTGAAAATCACCCTGCTGACATTTCTGGCGCTGACCGTCAGCCTGTCAACCGCCATCGCCAAGGAAGAGTTGGCGCTCGACACCGAGAAGAAAAAAATCAGCTACGCCGTCGGTCGCCAGATCGGCGACAGTATAAAGAATAGTGGTCTCGATATTGATGTTGATATCTTTGCCGCCAGTGTCGCAGAAACCATGGCCGGAAAGAGCGACCGGCTGACAGAAGCTGAAAAAATGCAGGTCAGTGCCGCCATGCAGAAACAACAACAGGAGCATGCCGCCAAAACTACCAGTACAAACAAGAGTAAGGGTCAGGAATTCCTGACCAAAAATGCTAAAAAAGACGGCGTTAAAGTGCTACCGAGCGGTCTGCAGTACAAAGTGCTCACTGCTGGCTCAGGCAAATCACCAGGCAGCTCCGACAGCGTCACCGTCCACTATCGCGGCACTCTGATCGACGGTACCGAATTCGACAGTTCTATCAAGCGAGGCCAGCCGGCAACCTTCCCGGTCAACGGCGTAATCAAGGGCTGGACCGAAGCGCTGCAATTGATGAAAGAAGGCGCCAAGTGGCAGCTATTTATTCCGTCAGACCTCGCCTACGGTGAGCGCGGCGCCGGTGCCAATATCGGCCCACATGCAACCCTGATCTTTGATGTTGAGCTGATCAAGATCAACTGATTTTTATAAAAGAACCAATCAGTAAGTATATTCAAAGATCCAAACAAGAATGGGACACTCCAATCGGAGTGTCCCATTTTTAGTTATTAACTTATATCTAACTCAGACGATTCACTTTCTCAGCTGTCGTTATGTGCTCCTTCAGTTGCCCGGTTTTCAACAAGTTGCTCAAAGTCATTATTATTCCCCCTCACAAATATTTTAAGCTCATTGACCACTCGCATAACAAACGAATCGCTTACAGATTTCTTTTTGAATT
>JAUVAJ010000092.1 GCA_030591795.1 Desulfuromonadales bacterium
ATACGTAACAATAATCAGGCAGAGCGAGATGAACTCGCCGATCATCAACCTGGCCGTGAGCCAGAGACGCGCTGGTGTGAATCGCCCGTTGAGCAAGGCCGGATCGCGATTAACCGCCTCGTACCAGAGAAAGGCGGAACTTAAGATTACGATTCCGGCAACAATACCGAAAACAATCGATACGATTTCTGTGATAAATGTCATCTACCAAGTATCGCATGTGGTTCAGACCTCGTCAATCGCCATGGGTGGATAACCTGCTTGTCAAAAACCTGCAGAGCATTGTTCTTTTATCTGTGGCGTGGCATCATGTATTTACACTTTTTTTCAGATCTGGAGAGGTAATGCAGAACCTGCTTGAAAAATTCGATCAGCATCTTTTGATAGAGCGGAATGTTTCTGAGCATACCCGTAACGCCTACCGGCGCGACCTGCAGGAGTTCAAGTCTTTTCTTGAATCAATCTTCAAACTTGTCGATCTCGACCGTCTCAAACAGATCGATCGTATTGTGTTACGGCGTTATCTGGCCGAGTTGCACAAGAAAAATCGCAAATCGACCATCGCCCGCAAATTGTCGGCTATTCGCACCTTCTTTCGTTACCTGGTGCGCGAAGGGTTGCTGGCGGCGAATCCGGGAGATCTGGTGTCAACGCCGCGCCAGGAGAAGTATCTGCCGACAACCTTGAGTGTTGATGAGACCTTTGCCCTGATTGACAACATCAATAAATCTGATCGTCTTTCGTTGCGGGATCGGGCAATCCTGGAGTTGCTCTATTCTTGCGGCTTACGCATCAGCGAGTTGACCGGTCTGGATGTCGGTAAGGTCGATTTTGAACAGGAGTTGGTGCGGGTAACCGGTAAGGGTGACAAGGAACGGATTGTGCCGGTCGGGCAGCATGCGCTCAAGGCGTTACGCGCATATCTCGAAGAGCGTGGTATGCCGGGTGATCAGGACCCGATGTTTCTCAATCGCCTCGGCGGCCGCCTGACCCCGCGCAGTATTCAACGTCATCTGAAAAAACATCTGCTTCAGGCCGGCCTGCTAAAGGATGCGACGCCGCACGCCCTGCGGCATTCTTTTGCGACTCATCTGCTCGATGGCGGCGCCGACCTGCGGGCGATTCAGGAACTGCTCGGCCATGCCTCTCTCTCGACTACCCAGAAATATACCCAGGTTAGCACCGATCAATTGATTAGTGTTTACGATAAGGCACATCCCCGGAGCAAAAAACGCGGCTGATGAAAAGAACCCATCTGCTGCGTTCCCCTGGCCCATGTCGCTGCAATGTAGCTACCGCTACACCTCGCTCCTTGGTCTGCGGGCGCCTTGCATCTCGGTCCTTTTGATCAGCCTTTTAGTTGTCGGATGTGAATGCCATCACAAAGAGCAAACTCATTCTGATAATCAGTCGGTAGTGAATGGTTTGAATTGTAAGACTGTAGTGTATCTGTTTGAAATTAGTTAAATGTTACCAGAGGATGGTGGCGACCAGCGAGTCACTATAAAGTCCCGGTGGAATAACTTGTAGGGCAGGTATCCTTCCGTACAGGGTTATGTCCCAAGGGGTGGTACGGTCAACGCTACGGGTCAGGGTGGTTGAACCACCGGTGCCGTCACCGATCACCTGACTACGGCCAGGATTGCTGAACAGGTTGTAGATAAGGATGGAGCCACCATTCAGCAAGTTGCGCGTGGCCGGAGTTCCGGAATTGCCACCACTGACTTGTATGGTAACAATTTGCGTTTTTTTTGTTCGACAGGAAATGCCAATAGTTGTCGTCGTATCAGCCGGGGTGGCCGAGAGAGGGTCATAGGCCCCGAAGCTCATGGCTGAAGTGACAACATTGCACTGGGCTGCGTAACCGGAAACCGGAAGCAACAGCGCCAGCAAAATCAAGATTAAGAACAAGCTGCGCATGATCAGTCTTCTCCTGTCGGCTTTGTTGTACGGTCGGTTCGATCCGGATTGACAATGACCTGACCGGCATCGACGAAGAACTCATCTGAATCCGGCACTTCAATAGAGAAATTCTGTGTCTGGCCATTGTATACGATTGAGCCACTAAGTGCGACGGTAGATGTAGTGGTTTGCTCACTCTCGGCAATGCGGTTGCAGTCGGTAACCTGAGCTCGAGATATACTGTGTAGTTGTTTTTCAGATGGATCGTAATAGAATTCACCACCGTGGCCGGTCGGGATGGCGAGTACGGCACCGTCGGCTGTTGTCAGTTTGAACTCGGTAAATTCTAGTGGAATTAGACCGTCACTTGACCGGGCGTACAGATGACCGATAATTGGTTGAATTTCAGGCGCATCGAAATAAAGACAGAACCCGCTGCGTAGAGGTGGCGCGACCAGGTGTTGCCGCGATTTGAGTGCACGATTAATAGGAATTTGACGATCATCGATCGAAATTTGATTGTTGAAATATGAGTTGATCTCGGCGATGAACAGTTTCCCTTCTTCATCCGTACGGCCGATTACCTGATTATTCATGCTGACCGGGATTCCTTCTATGTCGCTGACCTTGACCAGCGCAAAGCTGTCGGAGACCGGCCGGGTCAAGCCGAATTTTCCACCGAGCGCGATGATTGCACCTGAAGCCTGCAGTCGATAACTCAAGCCATTGATGCCACCGGTTTCAGCCCAGGCTTCACCGAGGTAGATCCCGTTTTTGCCACGATATTCGAACAGCGGGTTAAACATAGTTGTTGCACCGGTAACATCATCATTACTCTGTCTGAGAAGCGCTTTGTAGCTATAACCTTCACCAACCGGCCGTAATTTTTCAACCTGCAGATCGAATTGGTTGCCGGTTGCAGTAACCTCGCCGATGGCCGATATGGTGACCTCCGGATTGAATAGGTAGTTGAGGCTGATAAATGCTCGATCCTCTTCCGTGAGCCCGGTGGTGGTATGGATTGAGGCAACCAGAGAAAGGTTACGGGTCAAGCGACGGGAATAGGTCGCACCAATTCGGTTTTGGCCATCGGTAAAGTGGTCGGTTTTAATTCTGGTGTCCAGTGTCAGTGACCCGAGTTGGTGGGCGTGGTAGCTGACATTGGCAATAAATTCAAATTCCGGCCGTTCTGTACTATCGAGAATGGCCACGGTTGCAAAGGCTTCACTGGCATATTTGAAGTCACACTGCAGTCCGAATGCTCGACCGAAATATTGATAACCGATTGAGCTTTCATAGCCAAAACCGTCGGTGCTGGTTGATGCACCCAGAGTGCTGCGTAAACTACCCCAATTACCAGGTTGCCAGACTATCCGTGGAATCAAGTTGCTCACATCAGAACTTCCCTCGGCCGAGGTCCCGATGGTCAGCTCCTCGAGCCAGCCATAGTCATGGAACCCCTGAAAAATGAAATCACCGTAGTTGAAACTTTCGGCGCCAAACTGCTCACGACGGGCACCGGCAGAATAACTGAAGGCGTGCAATTTATGCTTCAGCAGGTCATCGGACAGATAAAACGGTTGTACAATCCGCTCTTCTCGCCCATAGGTGTCGCGCATGACAATTTCGATCACGCCGGCACCGCGATATCGGCGGATGTTGTTCAGGTTGTATGGTCCCGGTGGCAACCATTCCTTGAGAACGCTGTGCCCATCGAGAAAAACCTCAATTTCGGTCGGAACGTCGACTGTTCCGGTGAGGGCCAGTCCAGGGTAAGTTCTATAATATGGATCCATTCTGAAATTGCGGGAAAACTGGACGCCGCCAAGTTGCAGGCCGCTGGCTTCAAATCCACTGGTCGAGAACACGTCTCCGAATACAGACCGGTTGAAATTGACAGGGTCTTCATAAATCAGGCTGGTGTCGAGCCGGATGAAATTGCTTTGAAAACTATCATTTACCAGTTGGGAATTGGTCAGAAACAGGTAGCGATTTTTACGAATGCCAAGTTCATTGGTGAAGAGAAGGTTTGTATCCGTCGTGCCATTTCCACCACCAACATTCAATGAATAATTCAAAAAAGCACTGTTAGGTTCTGGCCTCAGGATATTCTCACCGGCGACCACGTCGAGATTAAAATCAGAAGCCGTTAATATGGATGAATCTGCCATCAACTCCAGGGTCAGGGTTTCCATGTTGAGGTTGAATTCAAGGCCGTCGATGTCGGATAAGGATCGATAGTTTTGTTCAGACGGTTCTCCGCTGTCGGCAGGAACAAGAATGCCCAAGGCTTTGAGGTCGTCAAGGTGCAGCAGAATGTCGCCACTATGTTCAATCAAGGCAATGAGAGTGCCACGCGGCTCGGTGTTGAGTTCCACAGCAAGGGGTGCTTCATCGGCCGCTTGTGCAAACCCTGGATAGATTCCGGTCAGGAGGATGAGTAGCGTGAGGCAAATAAAGCGTAAGCGCATGACGTGAATAAAAACAGACTCAGGGTTGACAATCCGATTTCGAGAGCGGCTTCTCATCGGTTAGCTGAAGAGATCCGGAGACAAACTCGAAATGGAGACTGGAGGCGTTGTTGCATTCTTCCGGGGAGATTGTTGCATTGAAGCTACGCTGGTTACTGGTCAAAATGTACCAGGCGCGCATGTCTTGACTGAAAACAGTCTCGCCAGCTGCATTTTTACCGCTGATAGCCACCTTGCTTGGCAGCAGATGAATGTTACCGTTATTTTTGACTCTGGCAGTAACTTCACCGTTGGCAAGATTTACCGCTTCAATCGTGGCAGACTTTTTCGTATTTGGCGGCGCTACAAAAATAGGCAATCCGAAACGGACGGCTACCATGACTTGCGAAACCTGTTCCGGTGAAGCGTTGGGGATCTCTTCGATGAACAGACGGTATGTTTTTTCTGCAGCAACTGCCGGGAATTTATAGCCGACACGCAAAAGTCTCTCTTCTCCTGGCGGGATCGAAAGTACACGAGGGAAAAATATGATGTCGCTGGTGTTCTCATAAACGTCTTCGCCCTGTTCATTCTGGGACCAGACTGTGGCGTTCATTTGCAGGTTTAACGGTTCGCTGGCGTTGTTGATCAAGCGGACAGAATCATTTTTGATCTGTGGACCCAAAAACAGTCGGATCGGAATCACACGCCAGTCACCGGCCAGAGTGGTCGAAGTGAAATAGAATAAAAACAACAGAGCAAGAAGAGGTCTGATCATGGCATATCCTTTGTCGGAACGAAATTGCCTACGACTATACGCGAGACGCTCCACGAACTCAACCTTCAGGGGGCGATCATCAAGATCACAGTATCAGTATAGGCACCAGCTGGTACGGTTTGGTAGTCCGGGCCGAGGATCGAGGCGTCAACAGTAATCGGTGTGTTGGTGTTTTTCGGGATTGTCCCGTTAGACGGAGTGTAGGTCAGGTTGTAAGGAATGAAATTTCCAGGGAGGGTTGTGTGCTGCATCCGTCTTGCGCCGGGTCCGGTGTTATTCAGACCGTCATCATCTGTAATAATAAATGTTGCGGGGTTGGCGCTACCTCCGCAGCGAATTGTTACGCTGCCGCTGGTCGCTGCCAGTGCCCCGCTGGTCGGATCGAGGTTGCCGAAATCGAGAGTGGCGTTTGTCGTAACGAATCGGCACTGACTCTTGGAAAGAACAACGGCATTGATAGTCGTCGTCGACAAGCTGGCGGCCTGGGTGAGTGTCGCCCAGGTAACCAGAATTAGTATCAGGATGCTGCTTGCCGATAAAGTTCTCATCTCAATACCGTCTTTGAGGCGAAGAAACACCCGGAGCGAAGGAGGAAACCGCCCCGGGTGAGGAGAAGTTACGGGTTGATGTTGAGTGTAGCGGTTCCGGTGTAAGCGCCAGCTGTAACACCCGTGAAGTTGGCAACCGTGATGGTGCCATTGATGGTCAGGGTAGTTACTGCGCCACTACCGGTTCCGGTGCCTGCATCTGTGTAGACGAGGTCAACAGTCATATTATCTGTACCGTTGGTGATGCTTGCAGTGGCCGGATTGGTGAAGGTGTAGACGACGCCGCTGGTGCAGTTGTAGTCGATGGATGTCGCTGCTGTTGCGTCAACTACCGCTGTCGGGTCGATGTTGAGAAAATCCATCGTAGCACCGGCTGCTGAGAAGTTGCAGGTGCCCAGGACATTGGCATTGATAGTCAGGGTTGCGGAGCCGGCGGCAAAAGCGCTACTGGCCAGAGCAACGAGGACGACTGTGATAAGCATTGTTCTGATGGTTTTCATGTTGAATCTCCTTTGCTGTGATGCGCGACTTGTTCTCAAGTCGTGATCCGGTTCTGATCTGCTTTCGGTTAATGATTCTGTTGTAAATAAATAAACGCCCGCCTTGGTTTGACCGAAGGCGAGCGCTGTTGAGTTTCCATAAAGGACTGAAACGGCACTCATTCTCTTCGGCAGCCCGGCCACCCGCTTTCGCATAAGCTTCAGCGCGTCCGTGACTTTGCGTCCCCGGGTTGCCCCGGGTTTGCTCTTATCGGAGAATCGAGTTGATTCTGGTATTGATGGAATAATAGAGCAAAAGGTAAGCCAACTATCCATGCAATACGGTTTACGTATAATAAGTCATTGAAATAACAGCGATAATAATGAAGGAAACTATTACTATGCCGGTCGTCTTTGGTGTGAAAAGTGTCGTTAATGACAATTTGTGCGCAATATATGTGACAAATAATGGCACATAGTGGAGCATGGACTGACACACAATTGTGTCAACAAGATAAGGCTCTGACAACGCAAACGGGGGATGACTAGCTGCCATCCCCCGTTTGAATCTACACAGATGTACTGGTTAAGTGATTTTCATCAACTCCAGCTCAAAGGTCAGATCCTGACCGGCGAGGGGATGATTGGCGTCGAGGGTGATCTGGTCGCCATCAATGGCTGTGATGGTGACAATCATCTCCTGGCCATCCGGGGTGTCGATCTGAAACTGCTGGCCGACTTCAGGGGTCATGTCTTCGGCGAACTGAGTTCGTTCAACCTGAAACACCATCTCGTCGTTCGGTGTACCATATGCTTCTTCAGCCGGGATGGTTTCGGTTTTCACGTCACCGAGGGTCATGCCGGGGATCGCTTCGTCAAAGCCCTTGATCAA
>JAUVAJ010000123.1 GCA_030591795.1 Desulfuromonadales bacterium
CAACCAAACAGCGGCAGTTTCCGGATTGGTGATACGGTTAAACTAGCCTATGTAGATCAGTCGCGTGAACTCGATGCTGACAAGACAATCTGGGAAGAGATTACCGGTGGTCAGGATCAGATTGAAATGGGCAACCAGCTGGTCAACTCCCGTGCCTATGTCGGCCGCTTTAATTTCTCCGGCAGCGACCAGCAGAAGAAAGTCAGCATGATCTCAGGTGGTGAACGCAACCGGGTCCATCTGGCCAAGATGCTCAAGGAAGGCGCCAACGTCATCCTGCTTGATGAGCCGACAAATGATCTTGATGTAAACACCATGCGCGCCCTCGAAGAAGCGCTGGAGAACTTTGGTGGCTGTGCGGTCATCATCAGCCATGATCGCTGGTTCCTCGACCGGGTTGCTACGCATATTCTCGCTTTTGAAGGTGATAGTGAAGCGACCTTTTTTGAGGGGAACTGGAGTGAATATGAAGAGGATCGTAAAAAACGGCTTGGGCCGGCGGCTGAGCAGCCGCATCGGATTAAGTATCGGCAGTTGACGCGGTAGCTAGTACTGAGATCAAATCCCCCCTGTCCCCCCTTTATTAAAGTGGGGGATCAAACTAAATCTCGTCTGAACAGTTCAATGCTTCCCCCTTTGGCAAAGGGGGATTGAGGGGGATTTGCTGGTTATAAGGGAAAACCTGTCAGCTTTACAATAAAAAAGGCGCCCTTTTCGGGGCACCTTAACTATCAGTATGACTTCCTGAACAAAGTCTTATGACATTTCGGACAAGGCGGAATTCTTACATTTGATTTCAAGTGCATCTCTGCACCACAATCCTTACAAGTCAAAGTACCAGGACTAGTCACCTCGCCAGTCTTGTACTCAAGATGCTTCTCAGTTTTCTCTGCCCAGCCAGCAAGAGTCTCAGCGGTAGTACTCAGCACCCACGAAAACATGCTCTGAGCGCCAGCAGTAACCCGATGCGGTTCAACCGCCTTCTTGAATGATTCACGTGCTTTTTCGGCATGCTCACCCATCAGAGCAAAATCTCTGCGTACCCATTTTTTTGCTTTCTCAGCTTGCTCACTGGAAAACTCACCAGCACCACTTAATTCATCACTGGCTTTTTTCAGGGCTTCATCAAAAGTCTTTTTACCTTCTTGCAGCAGCTCGGCAGTCCGCTTGCTGAGCTTTTCATAAAAACCAATCTCCTGCTGTTCATCATTGTTGTGCTCTTGCTCTGCCATATGCGTCTCCCGTGTCGATAATAGTATTAGACATTTAACTTCATTTAAAGATTACCATGTTTGGCAAAAATATCAGGTTGCGAACAGAATACGTCAGCAAAATTGGGCAGTGACAGATTTAAACTTCTAATACCTGAAGAATTAATCAGTCCGACTGGTAACCTCCAGCAAGTGATAGCCGAACTGAGTTTGAATCGGGCCGAGAACTGTGTTCACCTCACCGGAAAACACAGCGGTGTCGAATTCCGGAACCATCTGCCCCGGACCGAACGAGCCGAGATCACCGCCACTTTGACCGGAAGGACAGCTTGAATTTTCTTTTGCTACTTCAGCAAAATCGCTTCCGGCTTCGATAGCCGCTTTAAGTTGTAGACATTTTTCTTCATTGTCGACCAGAATGTGACGTGCAGTAGCTGTTGGCATAACAACCTCCATAAAAAGTTTAAGTATATTCAGTTAATCTCTGGATTTTGAGCGTTTTTTACATTGCAGCGAACAACAGCCGATGCAAATCTTCACAAAGTTCTTTATTATCCTCGCCTTGCTTGAACATCTCAGACAGATTGGCAAATACACCACAATAGTGGTTCACAAGTCGCGGCTTGTCGGTCGCCAGGTTGAATACCAGCTCATCCTGACCATCCAGACGCAAGCGACCATACTCCTTGGCATGGTCAAGCTCAACCACGCCATTTTCATACCAAAGTTTGGTAGTTTTGTAATTTTTACCAAGAGTCCAGTTGGTATCGACCACACCATAACCGACCCTGCCATCACTCTTGAATCGATAAATCCCCAGCCCCTGGACCTGGGCACAGTTTAAGCTCGGAATTTTAGTCATCCGTCCATCGATCAGCTCAACTTCTTCCGTGTCGATCAAACGAGCCATAATGCTCAGGCTGCTCATGCCGCTATCGATCCAGGCGCCGGCCTTGCCGACTGCACCCAGGGTCAGGTTGCCATCGAGAAAATACGGATCAGCAAAGCATGATTCAAATCCGATCAGGTGTCCAAGGTCGAAATTTCGTTCCTCACGCTGTTCGCGCCACCATTCCACCTCACGCCCGTAGCTAGGGTGAAAAGCAGTATAGAGCGGCAATTTACGTGTATTAGCTGCGGTCATCAAGGCATCCATCTGCTCCTGATCAACACAAAGCGGTTTTTCAACAATAGCGACCCGATTTGATTCAATAATCTTCATGGCGATTTCGAAATGCGTAAAGGTGGGAGTCGAAACCATGAAAGCATCGGCTTCAGAGCGCTGCAGCATCACATTAAAATCTTCGTAAAACTGCACACTGCCTGGAAGTTCCTCGGCGCGTGTCGGGTCAAGGTCGTGTGCGTCAAGTAGACAAACGCCGTCAGTATGGGTGATCGCCTGCATCTGGTAGTTGGCAATCTTACCTATTCCTATCAGTCCGATTTTCATAAATCCTCCAAATATAATTAATGCATATTTAAACGAAAACAAATCATAGCATTTTAATTTAATAGATTGTCGCTAAAAATTGAACCGTTTTCTTCGTTACCAACCACCACCACCGCCGCCGCCACCCCCACCGCCGGAAGAACCGCCGCCTCCAGACCCGGAGGAAGAGCCGGGTGCTGTTGCAGACGAACCAACTGCTGAACTGAGTGCCCCGCCAAGCGTGTCAGCAAATAACACCGGTCGATTGTTATCCCAGGACCGGCCGTGATACCAACCTGGACTGTAAGGTTCACCACTGCTGCCTATTTGTCTGAACTTTTCGGCAAAGCGTTCTGACCAATGCTGTTCAACATCGAGGGCGAGAGCATAGGGGAGAAAACGCTCGAACAGTTCCGGGGTTCTCTCCGGTGGCGCATGCAGGTTCATCTCGTCTTTTTCCGCAATATCCAGGTACAGCCGAAAACCCTCTACCCGATCAAGTAGTTTCCGACCGGCCAGAGTTGGCGCCTTGAGCCATGAATAAAAGACAAGATTAACACTGAGAGCCACAATCAGGACCGCCGGCAGAGCCGGTGCGACCTCCTTACCAAGCAAGCCAATCACAAAAATTTCGGCACCAATAAAAGGCGCAGCAAATGCGGTGATAAAAAGCGCCGGAAAAACAGTAAACAGTGAGCGTACTCCGCGCCAGGCTGATACTACCTTGATTGACAACGCAATTACGCCGAAAGTCCAACCTGTCAACCAGACTGACAACCCGATACCGATGCCGAGTTTCTCGGTCTCCGGAACCTGCGCAAGGACAAGAGCATAAATCAACACCGAAAGCAGCAGCCCTGGCAACAACCACCAGGTGTTTGTTACAAAATACTTCTTCTCATAGTCGCGCTTCAATGAGGCGGTGTGCGCTTTTAACGCCTTGCCGATGCGCACATGGTTGCCTTGTTTAAGCTCCAACGTCTTAGTTCCGGTGGTAAAGAGTTTGTTGAGTAACACCCGCTCACCTGCAGCCAGGTTGGTCGGCGCAATGTCGGTACGCTGCAGCGTGTAGGTGTCATCGTTGTCAGTGATGTTGATCAGACCTTTGACCGCCAGATTGACCAGAGCGGTCGCAAAGGTTTTATGATCGTAATCCATCTTGTAGATAAAGCGGATTGATGCTGGAGAAAACTGGTGTGGCGGCGCATAGTGCGGGAAAATCACGCCCTGAGCCGGATCGCGGCCAACCAACCGCCAGATCAGAAGATAATATGCGACCAACAGGCCAAGGCCGAAGATCGCTACCAACCAGGTTGAGTTGTCACATAAAAGATAATCAAGCTTTTCTTTGGCTGTAGGTTCATAAACAAACCCCTTCGGCCAGGTGACAACAATAGTCAGCCCCTCTTTCTGATTCAAGGCTCTGGTAGCCCGAAAAGTAGTCCGTCCTGAGTCATCGACAGAAACTTCATAGTCTCGCCCCTGATCACCAGCATAACCGGTGTAGGCCTCGGCTCCTGCTAACTCTTTAGCGCTGAACTGTACCGGCAGGGTGACCGTCGCACTGACCAGATCAATCGGGAAGGCCCAATTATTACCGGTCACGTTCCAGTACAGTTCATCATGCTCAGCAAAGAAGCCCAACTGACGATCCGTACGGTAGGTCAAAGTGTAGCTGTAGACACCGGAATCGAGTTGAACATTTCGCTGGCCGATGTAGACCCGGACACCATTCCCTTCCGGCTTGGTATGATACGGCTCTGGTGCACCATCTCTGGTGACCGCAAGAATTGAGAAATCTACCCGCATCCGGTTCCCGAAGCGATCCCGATAGTCGGTTGGGAAATCGCGATAAATTCCCCGCTTGATCTGAGCCCCTTCTGCTCGAACCTGTAT
This sequence comes from Desulfuromonadales bacterium, assembly GCA_030591795.1. The sequence goes on from JAUVAJ010000123.1 coordinate 4,537, forward strand.
TGTCTCTGCCACCTGCATCGAACCATCGGCAAACACTTCGATATCGCTGTGATACGAAAGAATCCGTTCAGCAGCGACGACCGGAAGCGCCATAACAAGCAGTACAAAGAAGATAGATAAAACTCTCATGCTGTAAAAATCTCCGGGGATTGTTTCTCGGTCGGGGAGTCGAGTTCAAACAACGGCTGTGATTGATAACTGAACATCCTGGCAATGAGCAGATCCGGAAAGGTTTCAATCCGGGTATTTAGGTTACGCACGGCGCCGTTATAAAAACGTCGGGCATATTGAATATGATCCTCAACCTCACTTATATCGTTTTGCAATTGCAGGAAGCTCTGGTCAGCTTTCAATTCCGGGTACGCCTCGGCAAGAGCGATCAATTTGCGCAATCCACTACCAATCGCACTTTCGAGTGGGCCCTTATCTGCCGGGTTGTCTATTTTGGCTGTCTGGCTACGCAATTCAATCAGAGTCTGCAAAGTCGATTGTTCATAACGGGCATACTGCTCAACCGCTGCAACCAACTTCGGAATCAGATCATAGCGCCGCTTAAGCTGCACATCGATATCGCTCCAGGCCGTTAAAGCCAGATTGCGGTCGCGGACCAGTCGGTTATACAGAACAATTCCGGCAAAAATCAGGCTGCTGACAACTAAAAGGAAAATATATAGCACGCGCCCTCCATCAGACTTTATGCGACTTCTCTATCGGAGCACCACTGTCGGAAGGGTCAAAACGGCAATTATCGGTGACATAGCGATCGATTCGTTTAAGGTCTCCCTCCAACAGGTTGGAAAAGCGCAAGCCACAAAGACGTGTTTTGTCGGACTCACCCTCCTCCACCCAGACTACTTCACATAATGCACAAACAGTCGGTTTACCGTCATCCAGACAAAGGTAAAGCAAGCAATTATCATTCAAACTGACCGGGGTTTGCAGCTCCATCCTTATCCCGCCAGCGCTAAGATTCAAAGGCTGACGTACAATTTCAACATGGATTGAAGGGTCGAGATCATTGTCATCACGAAGGATCTGGGCTTTTTCCCAAACCGAATATAACGACTGTTTTGATCGGTCAGACCGAATCATGCCGTGCCAGACCGGCAGGGTGATACGCCAGAATTGCCGGCGGTAATATAGTTCCAGATCATCATGCGCTTCGAATCGAAGCTGAGTGCCAGTGCAATCGAGACAAATACCGGTCAGACGCACCCCGAGTTCAAAGCGATCAGAGTGCAGCTCAATAAAATCACCGGCAGAAAATTTAAGGGCCGAGTCTGCAGATACCAGTTTCAAGGTAAAGATTGAACCGTCGCGCACAGCAAGAGTCGCCCGACAACTCTCAATACGCGAGTCTTGTTTCGCAGTCGCAAAACGACGCACCAGGATCTCCTGGTTCAGCACAAAATAGGTTGCAAATTTCACAAAACAAACCTTTCAAAACAGTCACCAAATAAGTGCAAACTACTTCTCACCCACCCATCAACGATAATCGACCCCCGAGACAGAAGCATACCACGCGA
>JAUVAJ010000100.1 GCA_030591795.1 Desulfuromonadales bacterium
ATTTCTCCCCAGGTGCCTTGTGTCTTGGTGTCGCCCTTGAGGGCTTTCGTCAGATTCTCGGCATCTTCGCCGATCTTCTGGTTCAACTCCTGAAGCCGTTGCACCTCTTTGATCAACGAGTGGCGCTCTTTGCCTTCGGTGTTGTAAACCTCGGTGACCTTGTTTTCAAATGCTATGATCCTCTCTTTAAATGGTGTAAGTATCGTGTCGAGGTTGGCCTTACTCTGGTTGGCAAATACCTTGGTTTTTTCATCAAAGATCTGGTTGGCCAGGTTCTCAAACTGGGTCTGCATTTCCTTTTTTGCATGATTCAGGATTTGCAGATTCTCCTCTGAACGGCGGACTTCTTCCTTTAACTCTGTCGTCAATTTCGCATTATCACGTTCCAGTACCGTATTGTTTTGAGTCAACGTATCTCGTTTGCTGCCCTCAGCCTGCAGTTCATCAAGGTGCCGACGGAGTTGCTCTTCGCGACTGGCCAGACGCTCTTGCAGAGTCGCAAGATCAGTGGCGAGTTCCTGCCGGCCTGCCAGGCGTGCGGCTTCAATACGGTTTTTAACCAGCAGGATGGCCGGGAAGAGTCCCAGTATAAAGCCGATGATCAGTGTGGCGGCTAGCCAGATCAGGTCGGGCGAGGCGGGCATGGCAGACTCCATAGGCGAGAAGCGGGTGACAAGAAAAACTATGTAATAGAGTGAACTTTTACGATGCGGTAAAGATAGCAGTCTCAGGAAGAGGCTGCAACTGGGGTGTGACAGGATAGTTCACAGCACGATATTGTGCGTAAGCCTGGTGACGACAACGAAATCTGAAAGAGTGGAATGGGTATTTATCCGGAGGTCCCGGATGAGTACTTAAGCGGCCTGGATCGAATCCGTCTGGCAGTATAGGCGCAAATCACTTGAAAAGCGCTCCAGGCCAGCTCTTGTTATATGGCCAGGTGTCTGGCAGGTTTTACAGATCTGACGCTGGCCGGGAGCATAATCCTTCAGATCGAGAAGCAGGGTCTGATGGCATTGTGGGCATTCGAAACGAATCTGTAAAGTCATGGCGAGCTCCATTGTTGGCAATCGCTAATCTTAAGAAGAGCTAATATGCCAGAGGTGAAGTGCCACTGCAAGTAAAAAACGCTATTTTTTCATTCTACACTAAAAAAAGTTGGAATCGATGCGATGTCAGCTCAGTTATAAAGCCTTCGTCAACCTTCAAAATCAACAGCGGTGACATTTGAGGCTATGGCTTTGGCATGTGCCACGACTTTCTGGTGCTCCGGGTGGACCTGATAGCTCTGGAGTGCGTCAAGATCATCAAAGCTGGAGACCAGGCCGAGATCATAAGAACGTTCGGAATGAACCACGTCTATACCGAAACGAAATTCACGTATCTCCTCAATAAGTTGCGGCAGAGCACCAAGTCCCTCGGCGAGTTGTTGAATTTGATCTTCTGTTGTTTCCGGTTTGAATTTGAAAAGGACAACGTGAGTAATCATTTTATGCTCCGTCAAGCGTTTAATTGAGATAGCTGTTCGTTCAGAGTCCAGTAGTCATAGATATAGCCGACGCCGAATAATCCCCCGGTTGCGAGGTAGAGGATACCGGTCAGCCACTTGCCCATATACATACGATGTATGCCTAAAAGCCCTAGAAAAGTAAGCAGTATCCATGTGGTATTGTAATCAATCGGGCCCGTTGTAAAGCGCAGGTCGGCCTCACGATCCATGCTTGGAATCAGAAACAGATCAACCAGCCAGCCGATAAAAAATAACCCCAGGGTAAAGAAATAGATAGTACCGGAGATCGGCCGCCCATAATAGAAGCGGTGTGCAACGTTAAAGCCAAATATCCAGAGTAGATAGCCAATTACGGGGGTATGGGTACTCTGTTGCATGTCCTGGAATTCCATCATCAGCGTGTCGGCGCTAGATCAAAAGCATCAAGGATGGTGCGGGTCGCCGTGTTGAGCAGGATAATCTTGTCCTCAACCCGGAGAATCTCTGAGCCGGCCGGTTGCTGAGGAAGCCGTTGCAAAAGAATATCGGACAAGCTCTCTCCCTGGCGATAAACCTGGTAGTCGAGGCTCTGTCCGGGGGCGACTTTTTTCTGCCAGCCTGGGGGGAGAGCTTTACCGCGTGCGACCTTCTTTTGCAGACCCGGAGGGAGGTTCTTGTAACTTTTTTGTGATGTCTTACGGTTTTTCCCCAGCAAGTCGGCACGAATCAGGTTGCGCTCGGCTGGGGAAAAAGTCTCCTTCCAGTTAACATCGCCTTGCTCTTTGGTCACTGCCTGCGATGCCTCGTATTTTTTCGTTTTCTTGGGCTTGGCTTGAACCGGCATGGTGATGGTCAAGGCAACGATGATCAGAATAGCAATACGCCACATGATGAACTCTCCATTTCACAACTGTAAGATTCAGTAAAGGTAATCACAGACCACGACTTCACTCTATTACATTTTAATGGTTCTGTCATCAATCTCCGGAATACAATCTTGGGGATGTGACATCACAGTGCTCATAATGTATATTGATTTTTACAGGTGTGTGCTTGTTATTAGCAGTCTGTCGGACTATCAATGAACTGGCTGCAAATTCGCCTGTCTGGCCCATATTTCAGCTCCTTTTCGACCAATAGCTACGGCTATTACTCTCAAACGAGCCAAAATCTGGTCTCAAACATCCAAATTTTCGCTACAGCCCTGATTGTCCGACAGGCTGCTAGTGACGTCGTAAACCATGACCACTTGAAACAAACTACTGTTTAAATCTATGCAAATTATCAGGGGCCCGGCTGAACAGCCGGACCCCTGTTGTACATTAAAAACTATCCCATCCGCAACCGGACAAAACTTTCCAGATCCGGACATTGCAGATATTCGTTCTGTTCAAGCTCCCGACCGATGGTTGAAACCGGCTGCGGGCCATAATCATGCCCAGGAAAAACCCGGGTTGTGCTCGGCAATCGCTTCAAGCGCTGCAAACTCTGATACATCTGTGCTACATCACTCCCCGGTAAATCAGCCCGACCACATCGACTGACAAACAATGTATCACCGGTAATCACCGCATCTTCAGTCCGCAAGACAATTGATCCGGGCGAATGTCCGGGGGTGTGCAGGATTTCGATCTGCCCATTACCGACTGCAATCGTATCGCCATCGGCCAGTTGCCGCCCGGCATCCGGCAAATCAGCCGGGTGGGCCGCCAGCTCTACTCCGGTCGCGGCCAGAACATCGCTGTTGCCGGCAATGTGATCCCGATGCCCGTGCGTGTTCAGCAAAAGGCCAATTTCGACCCCCCGTTCGGCGGCAACATCAAGCAACGCCTGTGGGGCAAACGAAGGATCGACCGCCACCCCTTCAAGCGTCTCCGGACAGTAAACCAGATAGGAAAAGTTATCTGCCGCACCAGCAGGGATCTGCATTACGGTCAAGACCATGCTCAGAGCTCCCACGGTTCAGGTGTAACCTCATGATGCCCGGTTTTGATAATTTCACCCTTGATAACTTTGAAGACATCGCCGGTTGATTTCACAACCCACTCATCGCCTTCTTCCGGCGGTAGGGGGAAATCCCGATTGCCGAGAAAAACATCTTCGCCATCGATCATCCCCCACCAATCCATGGAACCGGTCTGCCAGATTTTTGTAATTAGATTAAACGCCATAATCCACGTCCTTTTTCAATTTTGTTTTCATTACTTCTTTTGTCCTGAGCTGATTTATTGACAAAAGACCTTCAGCCTGAATACTACCATACCCGAACATAGATACGTGCAGACCGACGACCTGTCAAGCTGATCTGATTAATAGGCCGCTTTTCCTTGTCGGGTCCTAGCGTTTTTCTGTATAATAAAAAATTGTATCAGTGGAGGCTTATCGATGAAGTTTACCAAAATGCACGGTGCCGGCAACGACTACGTCTACATCAACGGCTTTGATGAGCAGGTCAGCGATCCGGAGGAATTGGCTATTACTGTTTCTGATCGCCATTTCGGTATCGGCGCCGATGGTCTGATTTTGATCCTGCCGTCGACAACCGCCGATGTCCGCATGCGCATGTTTAACGCCGATGGCAGCGAAGCCGAGATGTGCGGCAACGGCATCCGCTGCGTGGCCAAGTTTGCCGCCGACTCAGGCCTGGTCAGTGGCGACGAAATCATGATCGAGACCGGCGCCGGGATTCTGCCATTGAAACTACACTTTGGTGCCGACGACAAGGTTAACCGGGTGCGGGTCAACATGGGCCAACCACGGCTGATGCCGTCCGAAATCCCGGTTAAGGCCGAAAAAGAAGAGATGATTATCGACCAGCCGCTACAGATACTCGATCGCACGTTTGCTATCACCTGCGTCTCGATGGGTAATCCACACTGTGTTATTTTCGTCGACCAGGTCGACGATTTCCCGGTTGAACGTTACGGGTCGGTGATCGAAAAACATCCAATGTTTCCCAAACGGATCAATGTGGAATTCGTTGAACTGGTCTCAGGCAATGAAGTAAAGCAACGCACCTGGGAACGGGGCGCTGGCGAAACCCTGGCCTGCGGCACCGGCGCTTCGGCGGTCGCTGTTGCCGGTGTACTGAGCGGACGGACCGAGCGGAGCATCATCAATCGTCTGCTTGGCGGCGAACTGCAACTGGAATGGAGTGAAGCCGGCGACGTCTTTATGACCGGCCCGGCCACCGAAGTCTTTCGTGGGGAGTTTCCTACACCATGACCGATTGCATCATGTGCCAGCGCTGGCAGAATGAACCGGATCTGCGTATCATCGAACTTGATCAGTGCTACGTCCAGCTTAATCGTGACCAGTTTTTTCGCGGCTATACCTTCGTCTTCACCCGCGAGCATGTTACCGAGTTGTTTCATCTCGACCAACAGGCGCGCCAGCGTGTTGTCGAAGAGGTCAATCTGGTGGCCGCTGCCTTGGCCCAGGTTTACCAGCCGACCAAAATGAACTACGAACTGCTCGGCAATATGGTGCCACATATGCACTGGCATCTGGTGCCGCGTTTTACCGACGACCCGCTCTGGCCTCGGCCGATCTGGAGTGAACCGCACCCGGAGAAACAGTTGCCGCCGGAAAAGTACCGCCGTGAAATTGAGCGGATTGTTCTGGCGCTGGACTCGGTTAAATTATGAACGCCATTCTTTTTGATCTGGATAATACGCTCTACAACCCGGCGCACGACCTGTTTTCGTTGATCGATGTCCGGATCAACCGGTTCATGCGTGATGTAGCCGAGATCCCGCACGCCGAAGTCGACGGACTACGCCGACGCTACTGGCAGAACTACGGTGCGACCCTACAGGGATTGATTCGTCATCACGCAATCGATCCGGAGTCTTATCTCGACTACGTCCATGATGTCGACGTTACGACCCGGATCAAGCCGGACCACGACCTGCGCAATAGCCTGGCCAAGCTACAAGCGCCCTGCTATATCTTCACTAACGGCTCGCAGCAGCACGCCGAGCGGGTCACCCAGGCACTGGGTATCACCGAATTGTTTGCCGATATCTTTGATATTCGCATCGCCGCTTATCAGCCAAAACCAAACCCGGAACCATACCACGGTGTGCTGCAGGCACTCGGCATCCCGGCAACAGAGTGTGTCATGATCGAGGATTCAGTAGAAAATCTGCGCCAGGCCAGAGAGCTCGGCATGAAAACCATTCTCGTGCATAGCGGGCAAACAGTCACCGGCTTTGACCTTCAGGTCGGGACCGCGGCAGCTGCCGCTGAAGCCGTCTGGCAGTGGGCACAAACTCCAGATTAACCGGGTGCTTAACACCTTAAAAATAAACCGGATCGACGGATGCAAAAACAGGAGGAGGAAGGGCATGCAGACAAGAGGAATGATTGCAATACTAATGGCATTGGCAACCGTGATGTTGTTGACCGCAACCACAGCTTTGGCAAAAATCAGGGAGCAGGATCGCAACAGCGACATCAGTCGCCATGTTAAGGGCCACTCGACTGACCGGGTTCTCTGTGTCGACGGCATGAAAATATTCCAGACCGTCGCCTTTGGCGCCGGCAACGGTTATGGTGCCGCGATATCAAATATCCAGCTTTATGAAGAAAAAAATGGCAAGGTGGTTCCGGCAACTTGTACCGACAAACGCAAGAACAAAAAGAAATAGACGGCCATGACTCCAACAAAGAACAAACAACCGATCGGCGCCCATGTCTCGATCAGCGGCTCAATAGATCTCGCCATCGGTCGCGGCGAAGAGCTCGGCTGTACGGCAATTCAGATCTTTACCAAAAACGCCAACCAGTGGCGCGGCAAACCGATCACCACGGCGAGCGCCGAGGCGTTCAAGGCCGCCCGGGAGAAGAGCCCGATCGGACCGATCATCGCTCACGACACCTATCTGATCAATCTGGCCGCCCCCGACGATGAAAAATGGGCCAAATCCAAAGCCGCCTTTCTGGATGAACTCGAACGCTGCGCCTTGCTCGGCGTAACTGACCTGGTTATGCACCCCGGTTCGCATCTTGGCACCGGTGAGGATGTCGGCATCGAACGTAATGCCCTCGCCTTCCGCGAAATTTTCCAGGAGGCGCCGGCTTCGGTTCGGGTGTTGATCGAAATAACCGCCGGTCAAGGGAGCAACCTCGGTTACAAATTCGAACATATCGCCGCGCTCATGGACAAGGTGCCAAGCGGCAATTTCGGCGTCTGTTTCGACACCTGTCACGCCCTGGCGGCCGGTTATGACCTGAC
>JAUVAJ010000166.1 GCA_030591795.1 Desulfuromonadales bacterium
CCGCCAGTTTGCTGGTCGATTCCCATCCAGCGATCGGGGATGTCGGAGCCACCACAAGCGATGTCAATAACAGCTATTACGGTCGGGATATCGTCTCGGAGTTTGGCAGCGGACAGGGCCAGTTCTGCGAAAAGTGTCATATCACCTCGATGCATTGATAAGGCAATTAAAATGTCAGTTTCCTCCGAGAGATATTCCATAAAGTTATTTTTAGGCCTGTTCTTGCTGCTGACAACCGCCTGCACTCCGCTCACCGAAACGATCAACAACTTTCAGCCGGAAACCGGAGACTTTACCTTGTTTCTGCAACCCTTGCCGCAAGAGGCGCACCGGCTACAGTTCACCATCAGCAAACTGGTTGCCCTGCGAGCCGATGGAACCGAGATTCCTCTGGACTTACGGCAAACAGGTTTTCTGGGAGACAACCTGATCGGGGTGCAGAAAAAACTACTCTCTGTCACCTTGCCACCGGGACGCTATCTGGGATTGAAGATCCAGATTGAATCGGCAACCCTGAATGGAGAAGAAGGGGCCGTCACCCTGTCACCGCCAGCAGATCCAATTCTGGTTGACTACCCTTTTACTGTTCGTGACAGACAGGCTGAAGTACTTTTTTTGAGCCTGTCAGCCGACCGCCTGGTGACCGATGGAGTGTTTTTTACCCCCTCTTTTTCGCTCCGGAAACCGGAACAGCCCCTGACTGGTCTGAAGGGGTTTGTCAGTGACAGTGGCTCAAAAAATCTGACGATTTTTAATAAAAGAAGTGTCCAGGTGGTCGGCACAGTTCAGGTGGGAAGTGAGCCCAAAGGGTTAGCCCTCGACCGGCGGCGTGGCCAACTCTATGTGGCACTGGCTGGCGAAGATGCCGTGGCGGCGGTAGAAACGAGAACCAGTGAAGTTGTTGGTCGGGTCCGTTTGCGTTCTGGTGACCAGCCGACGGAGCTGGCTCTCTCTCCCAGTGGTAGGATCTTATTGACCCTGAACCGGGGAAGTCAGTCGGTCAGCGTTATCGAAACCGCGGCCCTGTTTGAGCGCCGCCGGATCCTATTCAATACGCCGGTGGATGACATTTTTATCGGTCGAGACGAAAGCCTTGCTTACGTCATCCATACCGATAGCAGCAGTTTGTCTGTGCTCGCTCTGGATACCGCCGGCGTTTTAAATTCAACAGTCCTCGACAACTCTCCGACCAAGGGGGATATCAGCGACGATGGTCGGCTTATTTTTCTGATCACGGAGTTCTCCGCATATTTGCTGGTTGTCGACCCCGTTTCACTGCGCGTACAGCGGAAAATTTATATCGGCAATGGTGCCCGTTCACTCAAGTACGATCCTTCCAGCGGATTGCTTTATGTCGGCAAACAGAATGGTAAGATTGCAGTCGTCGATCCCACCGCGTTGATTGCCATCGACTCCTACTCGGTGCCGGGGCCGGTTCAGTCCCTGACGATTGACAAGGCTGAAAATGCTCTATTTGCGGTGCTGCCACAGAGCCGTCAACTGTTGAAAATCAATCTAATCAGCAAGCGACCGATCGGAACCCTGGACCTGGGCGCAGACAGCCATGTGGTTGTTGTTATTGGCGAAAGGTAACCGATGCAGAAACTTTGCCGGTGAAAGGTAACTGATGCAGAGACTGAGTTTTTTCTGCATAACCGCAGTGCTGCTGGTGGTTCTATGTGGCGCTGGGACGCTCTCACCATCGCCAGCGTGGGCCGACAGTATCCGGCTTTGGACCGACCTGGAGTACCTGGTGACCGATACGACCGTTAAAACCAAAGCGACTGGAGAAAAAAGCGACCTGAAAAGAACGGCATTCAGCCAGATCTACAACCTGGATCTGCAAAAAGAGTTACTGCCAGCCCTGACACTCGGCGTCGGTGGAGGATATGTGGATAATAGCAGTACCAGCAAAGTCGATGGCAATAAAACAGACCGGTGGGATACGGCTCTACGACCGTATATCGAACTTCAGCTGGATACACCGATACTGAGCGGTGTCAGCGGCTATCGCAAAAATACTCTGAAGTCGAGTAACATTAATACCAGGGCATCTAAGCGGCACACCGAGGAATTCAATAATAATCTGCGCTGGAGACCGGTCGAACTGCCGGAGGTCGATCTGAACTTTACCCATAGCAAGAATTACAACAAACCGACAAAGCTGGAAGAAAAGATTGATAGAGAGACCGACTTTTACCATTTAAATAGCCGCTATGAATACCAAAATTATAAATTCAAGTATATCCATACAACCACCGATTCCCGCAACAAGGTCACTGGATTCGACACCCTGAGTCATTTAGATAACGGTACGGTTCGCTATTACAACAGCTTTCACCAGGGGAAGGTGACTCTCAATGGCAGCGCTCGGATTAAGTATGACCAAACCAAGTTCAGTGGTTCTGGCGATCGACTCGTCCCGACGACAACCAATGGCAACCCTTTTTACAACCTGGATGACCCTCCCCCGGCGATCTCGAATAATGTTGGTGATTTCATCTATAACCAACCCCTCAGTAACATCAATCTGTTGCAGAATGGGGCGCCTCAGCTCAGCTTTGGCCTCGATTTCGCGACCGCTGACGAAGTAGATACCATTTACGTGGAGCTGCTTCCTTCCGATCCGAACGACCCGACAAACAGCCAGGCCTCACCGACCGAAATCAGCACCATAGCAAACCTCTATTCATGGCGTGTTTATAGTAGCGATGATCAGTTGACCTGGGCTCTCCGGTCGCTGACTTCAGTTATTTATGACGAATTTGAAAACCACTTTGAAATCTCTTTTGCCGATACAAAAACACCCTTCGTGAAGATTGTAGTGACACCGCTCCCGGAGACAATCCTCCCCGGCAAAGAGATCCGGCTTTCGCGGTTAAGCTCTTTTCGGACCTTACCACCCGACACCTCCAAATTTACTTCAACCGACTGGACCACTGATATTCATCTGAACTGGGAGATGAGCGACAAAACCTCAACCGGTTACGATTTCCTCTATCGGCAAAAGACTAATACCCCTTTTGATGATAAACGCAGTCTGCTCAGTACCGGCGCCAGATTGAACCATAATTTCAACCGGATATTTTCTGGTTTTATGCACGGCCAGCGCAATGAAGTTCGTGAAAGGAACGGTCCGACCCGCATCGGCTACACCTACTCTGCCGCGCTGGAAGGCGATTACCTGGAAACCTTCAATCAAAATTTGATCTACAGCTTAACCTATTCAGATGACGATGATCTGGGGACAAATACGACTCAGTCCCTGTTGCTGAGGAATAACCTCGATCTTTATGAGGGTTGGAGCATGACTCTGGATGGCGGCTTCTCCTGGCTTGATCCGGCGGAGCGTGACAGCAGCAACAATACTTTTGTCCGCATTGGCAGCAATATTATACCGAACCGCTGGATGAATTTTTCACTCTTCTATGATTCGCGCTGGGAAAGGTCCGGAGGGGTACAAAAGCGACATGAGCAGAGTGCCCAGTTCGTTGCTAACTGGGTTCCGCTGACCTCTCTCAGTATGACGGCGGATATTCTGATATCTGATAACCGTGGGGAGATTAACAACACCACCACCCGCCAGCAATATTTTATAAGTTGGTCGCCACTGCGTGACGGTTCTCTGAATTTTACCGTGGCTTATGGTTTATCGTACGACACCGAGAGTGAAGACACCAGTGTTCTGTCCCCCTCGCTTCGCTGGCAGATTAACAAAAATACTTCGCTGACTTGCGATTATTCCGTTGGCAAGAGGGAGGGAGATCTTGAAAAGGGCGATTTTGAAACGCTCAGGTTGATGCTACGCATGTTTTATTTATAGCCAGTTTATCCATGAATTTCGGGGAAGGAACACCTTCCCCACTCTGAGAGGGTTTCGACATGAAGCAGATAAAATCCTTATTAAACAATTGGCTCACCTGCTGTCTGCTACTGCTTGCCGGCTGTGGAACGGTGGCGACGCCACCGGACTATACCAGCCAGCAGATGGATTTCAGCGCGGTGCGGACGGTTGCGGTCATGCCGTTTCAGAACCTGACCGCAGATGATCAGGCCAGCGAAAGGGTTCGCGACGCCTTTATGGGGATGTTGTTGGCTACCGAGGCGATTTATGTGTTGCCACCGGGAGAGGTGGCTCGGGGAATCAATCGAGCCAACCTCAGAATACCGGAGATTCCATCAGTCGAAGATGTGATCAAGCTGAAGGCCCTGCTTAAGGTTGATGCCGTTATCACCGGGGTTCTGCGGGAGTACGGTCAGGTACGCTCCGGAGCGGCCGAAGCCAACCTGGTTTCGCTGAGTTTGCAGATGAGTGAAACCGAGACGGGGACTATCATCTGGTCAGCCGAATCAACCAGGGGTGGGGTAAGCATGTCAGACCGTTTACTGGGTAGCGGCGGACAACCGATGAACACTATAACCATGCAGGTGGTCAATGATCTTCTCGATCAACTCTTTGAATAATATTCCAGCTCTCCTGCTGCTGGTATTTCTCTGCCTCGCAGGCTGTGCGGGAGTTAAACCGCCTCCGCCACCGCTCGCCATAGCTGCGCTTGAGATAGCTCCGCAGGGGGAACCCATGGCACGGCGCGGAGCAATCCACTGGGAGATCTCAACAACGGGTGGGCAAGGGAGAGCAAACTACGAAGTCCGGGCCCTAAAAGCAGGTATCGAAAGAATTGTCCATTCTAACGCGCCGGCAACGGGGAGTTGGTCCCCGAAAGAAGCAGGTCGCTATCGGGTGAAAATAATTGTCACAGATGAGGGGGGAAGCAGTGTCGACAGCGGCTGGACAGATGAGTACCAGTTTGCACCATTACTCGATAAGAATTCCCTGTACGCCGTATTGCCGTTGGAAAACCTGAGCGACAGCAATGCCCCTCTCTTCGATATTCAGGCCATGTTAAGAGCCGGGTTGACAGCTCGCGGCTTTCAACTGCTCGCCCCGGACGTGCTGGAAGAATTCATGGCAAAGTATCGGCTGCGGCA
>JAUVAJ010000347.1 GCA_030591795.1 Desulfuromonadales bacterium
CAAAGGTGACAGGCGACGCAACGCTCTTCGCCGTCCGGGTCGCAGGTTAAAACAATGCGCGCGCGATAACGCTCGTACGGCTCCCGTTTGACTTCCGGATACTGAATCGTCACCGGTTTTCTGAACAGGTTGCGCAGGGTCACCCCGAACGGTTCCAGGGTCCCTTTTATGTCGCGCCAGAAGTTCATTATAATTTATTCTTCACTTTCATATCAAAAAAGGAAATCCCCCTCAGTTCCCCTTTTCCTAAGGGGGAAGTTAAAAGCAGTGTTTTTATCCCCCTTTAACAAAGGGGGGTCAGGGGGAATTTAGCCTCTATCCCTCCCTGAAGTGTTTACCCGCCATTTATCCAGAGGACTACGCCTCCGGTGATGACGACATTGAGCAGCGCAACCGGCACCAGCAGTTTCCAGCCGAAGTGCATCAGTTGATCGTAACGCAGTCGCGGCATGGTCCCGCGAACCCAGATGAAGAAAAAACTGACTGCGAGCAGCTTGAGTATAAACCAGATGACCGGAGGCAATAGCGGGCCGTGCCAGCCGCCGAGGAACAGTACGGTGACCATCGCTCCGAGAATAATCATGTTGATGTATTCGCCAACGAAAAACAGTCCGAAACGCATCCCCGAATATTCAGTGTGGTAGCCGGAGACCAGTTCATTTTCCGCTTCCGGCATATCGAACGGTGTCCGCTTTGATTCGGCAGTAGCGCTGATCAAAAAGATCATGAAAGCGATCGGCTGCGTGACGGCGAAAGGGGCGCCAGCCTGAGCGTTGACAATATCAGAGAGTGAGAACGAGCCGGAGACCATCACTACCGGGATGATCGCCAGACCCATCGGCAGCTCGTAGGAGATCAATTGAGCCAACGCACGGATTGAGCCGAGCAGGGAGTATTTGGAATTTGATGCCCAGCCGCCGAGGGTGACACCGTAGACCGCCAGTGAAGAGAGCCCGAGGAAGAACAGAATGCCTATATTCAGATCGACGACAACCATCGGCAGTTCACGACCGAGTATAGTGATCGGTGGGCTGAACGGTATAATAGCAAAGGCGATCAGTGCAGTGAGGGCCGAAATGCCGGGTGCCAACAGGAAGATCCAGCGATCGGATCCGGTCGGGCGCAAATCTTCCTTGGTCAACATTTTGATGACGTCGGCCAGCGGCTGCATCATGCCGAACGGTCCGACCCGGTTCGGTCCATGGCGCAATTGCATCCGGCCGAGCAGTTTTCGTTCGGCCAGTACCAGGTAGGCGGCCAGCGACAGGATGAAGGCAAAGATCAGCCCCAGCTTGACCACTATCAGCAGGACGGTGATCCAGTCAATCATGATTCACCTCCTGAAGAATGGCCGATAACGATGCCGTTGTCGCCCGGAACCAGAGTTTCGATTCCGGCCAGACGTGGATCATCCGCCACCAACTGATGGCGTATAGCAGTGATTGAAGTGTCGCGTTGCAACAATCTGGCGAGGATCGAAGTGGCCGGACGCGGTTCCGCACCGGGTGTTGCCAGACTGAAACTGCGCGGCGGATGACCGCCGTTGGTTGTCTGTGCAAGGGGTTCACCCGGCTGCAGCACCGGCGCAAAGGCTTGCATGCGTCCTTCGGTGTTGATGAATACGCCAGCCGATTCCGCCGGTCCGGTTGTCGGTAGAAGAATATTGGCTCGTTTGACCGCCTCGCCAGTGCGGTAATCGAGAGTCACCAGCAGTTCGAGCTGGTCAAACGCCGTCGCGACTCGCTGCGGGTCGTCAGCATCGGCTAGCGGATCGGTTTCGAGGCAGAGCAAGCCTTTGACCTTGCCGGACTCGATCGCGTCAAGCAGTTCGTTAAAATTATCGTTGCTGGCGAGCAGACCGGTGCCAAAGCTGTTCGGAGCGGCGAGTGCAACATAAACACCGCAGCTGCGTGTTTTGCTGGACAGTCTATTGGCCGCCTGGAGCAAGGCCTCGACTCCGGCCGGTCCGAGCAGTTCGCCACCGCCGATCAGTATCGGTCGTTCGGCCGTCGCCAGTCGTTGCATAACCGGCGCCAGCTCTGCCTTGTCATTCTTGTCGGAAGACAATCTTTGCAGGGTCGCTGCCAGCTCCGAGTTTTTGATCGGAATATAGTGTGCTTCAGTTGTCAGGTTAACCGGCTGCGGTCCGCATTGGACAATCTCTGCGCCTTGCCGGGCTGCCTGGCGGATGGCGTTGGCAAGCATCGGTGCTTCGGTGAGTGGATCACAGCCGATGATCAGCAGTAGATCGCTGTTGCGGATATCTTCAAGTGAGCGACCGGTGTTGCCGAGACCGACGGCAAGAGTCTGTGCGGTTTGAGCGCGGCGTGGTTGGCAATCGTAGGCACAGAATTCGGCATTTTGTCCGGCCCAGTTCTTCAGCAGAGCGTTCGCTTCAAACGAAGCACGCGGCGAACCGAGACCGGCGATGGCGTCTTTGCCATGCTCTTTTTGCAACCGGCCGATTTCCAGTTGCAACCGTTTCAAACTCTTTTCCCATTCTGCTGTTTTGCCATATAATAATGGCTGCCTCGGCCGGTCCGGCCGATTGATAAATTCATCACTGAAACGTCCGCGATCGCAGATGAAGAAACCGTTGACCTGTTCGTTGATGCCGGCGCGGATAC
>JAUVAJ010000321.1 GCA_030591795.1 Desulfuromonadales bacterium
TATCCGGATCCAGGGAATCTATTGATGCAAAAAAAGTCTGAACGGAAAATTGCCCGACAACTGCTGGAAGGGGTCATAGCCATAGTTCTGGTGCTCATCTTTTTCTTCATAATTATGTCGGTATTGAACCTCTTCTTCCCGAGTGGTGGTGGGTTTTCTCTGTTTATGGATAAACAGGAGCTTGAACAGGTTAACGCGACCATTAAACGTGAGCACGATCTGATGTTGTTGCGCGCCGGCCAGACTAACGAGATCGGCGCCGGCGGTACATGGGCGGCCCGCCTCACCTCGACCAGGAACGATGTAAAAAGCAAGCGGGCGATCGATATCGCCTGGCGAAGTGCCAAAAGCGGCATGCGGCTATACAATAAAGATGCGGTGCAAACGCTCGATCAATCGACTGCCGCAATTCACTTTGACGATCAGAATGAAATCAACCTCGGCGAAAATACACTCATCGTTATCCGGCGCATGGAACAGGATCTGATTTTCAAGGAGAAACGTTCGTACATGGTGGTAGTTGATGGCGAGCTGCGTGGCCGGATCGGTGGTGCTGAAGACGAAGGTGTCTACCTTGAGATAACGACCCCGAACGCCGTTACCCGTCTGCAAAACACAGCAGAGTCAGATGTACCGCTCGAATTCCGGATTAATGTTGAAGAAGACAGCGCTTCAACAATCACCCTGTTTTCAGGCGAAGCCGAAGTAGAAGCTCAGGGCCAGACCATCGTTCTTGAGCACAATCAAATGACGCGGATTATCAGCGATGCTCCACCATCGGCACCGATAGCCGTGCCAAAGCCGATCAAACTGAGGAGCCCAGCCAACGCCAGCATCTTCGCATATCGAAGTTTGCCGCCGAGGGTGCAGATAACCTGGCAACCGATCGCCGGCATGACCGGCTACCGTCTGCAACTAGCTCGCGACCGTAAGTTTCGCGATCTGGTCCTCGACGAACGTCTACACGATACCCTGTTTACACATGGCAACCTGCGGCCAGGAGACTATTTCTGGCGGGTTGGCGGGGTGCGGGGCAAAGATGAAGGCGCTTTCAGCCAAATGCGCCGGTTCAGCCTGATTCAAGATGATAAACCACCGAAACTTGAAGTCGAGTTCCCGGCACCGACAGTTACAACTGCTACGGTCGAGGTTACCGGTCGTAGCGATCCTGACAGCCAGATATTTATTGCCGGACAAAAAATCGAAAGCAGCAGCACCGGCGAATTCAGCTACGCCTTGCCGATTGCCCGCGGCATGAATATTATTGTTGTCGAAGCCGTAGACTTGGCTGGCAATGTCAGCTTCAGCTCAAAGATGATAAATGGTGTATACTGAATTCCGGATGCCGATTGGCCATGAGGAAATGCTTCTATGTTGAAAAACTTTCGTTTTCCGATTCGCTTTAAAATTTTGCTGACCCTACTGGTAGTTATTACACTAGTTGTCAGCATGATTACTTTTATCATGGCCAACCTGTTCCATTCGGACAAAACCTCCTATATCAAGGACCTGACCGCTACCACTGCCAGTAATCAAGCCGAAAAGACCCGGGCGCTGCTCGACGGTTATCACGACGAGCTGGAAATTTTCACCAGGCTGATGCTTGAGCGTTCAATCCCGGCTTCTGCCCGCAACCGATTATTGCAAAAAACCTTTGTCGATTTTGAAGAATTCGTCGCCGTAACTCTCTAACAAAAAGATCGGGAGCCGGTCACAATCTTTGATGCCGAAGCTCTGAAGTCAGCTGGCCTCAACCGTGCATTTATTAACAAATCCCAAGCGACCCACAAACTCCCGATGCAAGAAATCAGGGGCGGACAAATCCACATCGTAAATGCCACGCTTGACCCGACACTGCCATTACTACTGATCGCCATACACCCGACCGGAGAACAAGAATCAACCGTCGCATCTGGGCTGATTCGACTCGATCGTCTATTGCAGTTCAACCGGCAGTCACAGGTTTTCGAAACATTTCTGATTAACACATCCGGCACCGATCTGATTAATACCGACAACACGGAATTTAAGGGGAAGACGAACAGTTTACCGGTTAACCTGAAGCAACTTGAGCAGGAAGGCGGGCTCGGCGCCGTTTATGAATATAAAATGACCAAAGGCGAAATAATCGGTGGATTTGCTCCGGTCGGACTCGGCGCCTTGATTGCCATTGCCCAGGTTCCGAAAAGTGCCGTCTACCTGACCACCAGAGAGCTATTGTCAAACATGCTGTATCTCTCACTGATACTGCTGTCCCTGGCTGCGATTATGAGCCTGGTCTGGTCGCGTCTGATCACCCGTCCCCTGGAACGATTGGCAAAAGCGACCCAGGAGGTCGGTCAGGGTCATTTCGACATCAATATCGTACCGTCCTCACGCGACGAATTCGGCGAGCTGGCCGAATCCTTTAACACCATGGCTACGGAACTTACCGGCCGTGATCAGACTATCAAAAAAACCCAGTCCGCGCTGGTCCAGTCAGAAAAAATGTCAGCCTTCGGCCAGCTCGGTGCCGGCATCGCGCATGAAGTCAAGAATCCTCTGGCAGGAATCCTTGGTCTGGCTCAGCTCTCCCTGCGCAAACTAGATGAGGACTCACCGATCTACAGCAATATCGCGCTGATAGAGAAAGAGACCAAGCGCTGCCAGATGATCATGGAAAACCTGCTCCGTTTTGCACGCAAGGAGGAGGTCGCCTTCGACCGGGTTAATGTGCCTGAAGTCATCAAAGCTACGGCTGCTATTGTTGCTCATCAACTCGAAATCAACCAAGTACACCTGGTTCAAGAAATTGAACCTGACTTACCACAGGTTGAAGGGAACGCTAACCAACTGCAGCAGGTTTTGATGAATCTGGCGATCAATGCTCAACAGGCGATGAAAGACAACCCGGGCACCGTCACTATCCGGGTCGATGTCGACGCTCTGGGCAACGTACAAATACGGGTTATCGATGATGGCCCGGGGATGCCGCCATCAATCGCCAA
>JAUVAJ010000290.1 GCA_030591795.1 Desulfuromonadales bacterium
ACAGCCAGCAGCGTGCAGGGCGTCAACCTTGTTGGTAAGTCAGCATATTTTAACCAGCGGCATCATGCTCGCTCCGGTTATCCGTCGATTTCCGGCAGATTTGACAGCGATTCCTTGATCGCTTCCGCCGGGTATTCGTAATCTTCCAGCTCACCGCTGAAGTAATCATCGTAAGCGGTCATATCAACGTGACCGTGGCCAGAAAGGTTAAACAGGATCGTCTTCTCTTTCCCTTCTTCTTTGGCCTGAAGCGCCTCTATGATCGCACCACGAATCGCATGCGATGATTCCGGAGCCGGGATGATAGATTCAGTCCGGGCAAACAACACCGCGGCTTCGAAACATTCATTCTGCGGCACAGCTTGCGCTTCGATTACGCCCTCATGCAACAATTGCGAAACCAGCGGCGAAGCACCATGGTAACGCAAACCACCGGCGTGAATACCCGGTGGCATAAAATCGTGACCGAGGGTATACATCTTGGAAATTGGCGCCATTTTGGCCGTATCGCCATAATCAAAGGCATAGGTCCCTTTGGTCAGAGTCGGACAACTGGACGGCTCGTAGGCGACAATCTTGATATCCTGACCATTAGCCTTATCGGCGATAAACGGAAAGGAGATTCCGGCAAAGTTGGAACCACCGCCGTGACAACCGATGACCACATCCGGCGTCTCGCCGACCATCGCCAGCTGCTCTTTTGCCTCAAGACCGATAATGGTCTGGTGCAGGCAGACATGGTTGAGCACGCTGCCGAGGGCATACCGGGTGTCATCGTGGGTCGCGGCGTCTTCGACCGCTTCACTGATGGCGATACCGAGTGAGCCGGGGCAATCAGGATCAGCGGCAAGGATGGAACGGCCAACATTGGTCTGATCAGACGGTGACGGCAGCACATCGGCACCCCAGAGCTGCATCATGCTCTTGCGGTACGGTTTCTGACCGTATGAAACCTTAACCATGTAAACCGTGCATTCCAGACCGAAGTGCTGACAGGCCAGAGCGATTGAAGAGCCCCACTGACCGGCACCGGTTTCGGAGGCAATCCGCTTGGTTCCGGCAAGTTTGTTATAATAGGCCTGTGGAATGGCGGTGTTCGGTTTGTGCGAGCCAGCCGGTGAAACACCTTCATATTTGTAATAAATTTTAGCCGGAGTACCAAGCGCCTTTTCTAATTGATGCGCGCGAATCAGCGGCGACGGCCGCCAGAGACGGAATATTTCCCGGACTTCCTCCGGAATATCAATCCAGCGCTCAGTTGAAACCTCCTGCTCGATCAAACCCATCGGAAACAGCGGCAGAAGGTCGTCCGGCGTGACCGGTTGCAGCGTACCCGGATGAACAACCGGCGCCATCTCACCCGGCATATCCGGGATAATGTTGTACCATTGTTTAGGCAGTCTGTCTTCTGGCAGAATAATTTTTGTTTGCATCGTAAGCACTCCTTGTCTTGAAGGTTTGCGGTTCATATCAAATCAGGGCAACGACCGATATTTCAAACAGCGCCCTGCAATTCTTTTAACTTTGCACCGATATCATCTTCACGCAGCAACGACTCACCGACCAGAAAACCGGTCGCCCCGGCTTGCTGCAGACGAATGATGTCGTCCCGGCAACCAATACCACTCTCGGCAACAATAAAATGGCTATCAGGAATCTGCGGTATCAAACGTTCGGTAGTCGCCATATCCGTTTCGAAAGTTCGTAAATTTCGATTATTTATACCGATCAGCTCACAGTCGGTTGCCAGCGCCTTTTCCAGGTCCTGCTCATCGTGTACTTCAAGCAGGACATCGAGCTGGAGATCGGCAGCCTGTTGTGAAAACTCAAGCAACTGATCGGCCTCAAGCATTGCCGCAATCAGCAGAATGGCGTCAGCTCCGGCGACTCTCGCCTCGATAAGCTGGTACGGGTCGCAGATAAAATCCTTACGCAACAAAGGCAGACTGACTACTTCGCGGATCTTGCCTAAATACAGCAGATGCCCCATGAAAAAATGTTCATCGGTCAAAACCGATAGACAGGTCGCGCCGTGCTCCTGATATATTTCTGCAATCGTCAATGGATCGAAATCGGCGCGGATGACCCCTTTGCTTGGTGAGCCTTTTTTGACTTCGGCAATAATCGTGGTCCAGTCCGATTCAGCGGTAGAACGCAAAGCACGCAAGAAACCACGCGGCGGCTCCTCAACCTGCGCCAATTGGTCCTCAAGCCGCTGCAATGGAAATTTTGCTTTGGCCGCAGTGACCTCTTCACGCTTGTACGCGACTATTTGATTGAGAATATCCGGCATGGAAGTCATATCAGGCTCATTTCTGCTGTGTCTGTTGTACCAGGCCATGCAAACTCGCCTGTGCTTTACCCGAATCAATCGCCTCAGCAGCCAGGGCAACGCCGGCTTGTGGATCAGGACAGACGCCGGCGGCAGTCAGGGCGAAAGCACTGTTAAGCAAAACAATATCCCGCTTCGGCCCGACTGCTCCGGACAAGACCTCCCGGACAATATCAGCATTGGCCGCCACATCCCCCCCTTGCAGATCAGCCAGAGCACAACGCTGCAAGCCGAACTGCTCAGGTGTAATCGTATAGCTTTCGACCTTGCCGCCGGATATTTCGGCAACCTGGGTCGGTCCGGTCAAGGTTATTTCGTCCATCCCGTCAGCACCGTGGACGACGAAGCCGTGTCGGCAGCCAAGATTCAGCAACACTCCAGCCAACGGCTCGACCAGCTCCGCCTTAAACACACCCAGCACCTGCCGATCAGCCCCGGCCGGATTAGTCAGCGGACCGAGAATGTTAAATATGGTCCTGATGCCGATCTCTTTGCGTGGCCCGATCGCATGCTTCATCGCACCGTGCAGAGCCGGTGCGAACAGAAAACCGACCCCGACCTTATCGATACAGGCAGCCACCTGCTCCGGCGTCACATCGAGATTAACGCCGAGAGCTTCGAGGACATCAGCGCTACCACAGGCTGAGGAGATACTCCGATTGCCATGCTTGGCCACCTTGACGCCACAGGCAGCAACGACAAAAGCGACGGTGGTTGAAATATTAAAGCTAAGAGTTCCACTGCCGCCGGTGCCGCAGGTATCGACGATTGTCTCCTGATCGATATTGATATCATCGCGATCAATATCAACCGTCGAACCGACCTGAATCGGTGTGGCGTGAGCGCGCATAACACGGGCGGCACCGGAAATCTCGGCAACCGTCTCACCCTTCATGCGCAGAGCAGTGATAAACGCACCGATCTGGGCCGGAGTCGCCCCGCCGCCCATGATCTGGTCCATAACATCGACCATCTCGTTTTCACTCAGATCATGCCCATCGACAACCCGGGCAATCGCTTCCTTGA
>JAUVAJ010000292.1 GCA_030591795.1 Desulfuromonadales bacterium
GAACTTGGTGCCGACGACATCGTTGTGGTTTGTGGTGGGGTTATCCCGCGGCAGGACTATGACGGGCTCTATGCTGCCGGCGCGGCGAAAATCTTTGGCCCCGGCACGCCGATTGTTACGTCGGCCAATCAGACGCTGGATGCGATCGAAGGAAAATAAGCGATATATACGTTTGTACCACCTATTCAACAAAATATGAAAAGTTGTCATTCCCGAGGCTGTAATCGGGAATCCAGACTTTTAAACATGGATCCCCGATAGAATCATTCGGGGATGACAGACGTTTTTGTAACCAACTCAGATTTGTGCTGAAAAGTTACATACGCTTTAGATAGGGCGGGCTTTTAGCTCGCCCTTTTTGTCTTTGCTGGCTGATTCTGCCGCCTTAATCTGCGCCAGTTTGATATTTGTATGTCATTTTGACCGTAGGGAGAAATCTTGGTTGGCAGTGTGCTTGTCATGTTATGTAAAGATCTCTCCCATTGGTCGAGATGACATGTTGGCAATTCAGTTTGTCATATTTTACCGGTTGTAAAATACAAATATCCGATTAAAATAGCGAAACCTTTGTTGCACTTTGTCAGAAAGTGATCCCATGGCCAAAATCCACGATATAGCGGAAGGTGTCCGCGCCGGAAATATCCGTGCCCTCGGTAAAGCGATCACTCTGGTTGAGAGTCGCAATCTCGATCATTCGCTGGCCGCGACCACGCTGCTCGATGAGCTGCTGCCGGCGACCGGGCAATCGATTCGGATTGGTATATCCGGCGTGCCGGGCGCCGGCAAAAGTACCTTTATTGAAGAGTTTGGCCTGCATCTGACTTCACTTGGCCACAAGGTAGCCGTGCTGGCGGTCGACCCTTCGTCGCAGATTTCCGGCGGTAGTATCCTCGGTGACAAGACCCGGATGGAAGAACTCTCGCGCGATCCGAAAGCTTATATCCGGCCATCGCCGGCCGGTAAAACGCTCGGTGGCGTCGCCCGCAAAACCCGAGAAACCATGTTGATCTGTGAAGCGGCCGGTTACGATATAATTATCGTCGAAACGGTCGGGGTCGGCCAGTCCGAGATCACCGTCGCCTCGATGGTCGACATGTTTCTGTTGTTGCAGCTGACCGGTGCTGGTGATGAGCTGCAGGGGATCAAGCGCGGTGTCATGGAGATTGCCGACGCGATCCTGATCAACAAGGCCGAAGGTGAGAATCTCCCCCGGGCAGAACTGGCTCGTCAGCAATATGTCAATTCGCTGCACATGCTCAAGCCGAAGAGTCTCAACTGGCAGGTTCCGGTGCTACTCTGCAGTGCCCTGCATAAAGAAGGGATCGATACGGTGCGTGCGATGGTCGAAGAGTTCCAGGCGACGATGCAGAACAGCGGTGAGTTTGCCGAGAAACGAAGGCTGCAGTCAGTCGACTGGATGTGGACCTTGTTGACGGATGATCTGAAAGACCTGTTTCATCGCCATCCCCGGGTTGAGGCGTTGCTGCCGCAACTGCAGCAGGCGGTGGCTGATGGCGTTACCACTCCAGGGGCGGCAGCCAGACGGTTGTTGGAAACTTTCAAGCGAAACTGAATTTACCTGCTATCATTGCTGTCTGAGAATTAAAGATTGACCGCTCTGGGTTCAATCGCTTATAAATAGAACTTGGTTTTATTTTAACTAAACGTAATTTTGACAGGAGGAAAGAGATGCAAAAATTTGTTCGTTTGTTTGTACTCGTGGCTTTTGCTCTGACCAGTACGCTTACTGGTGTAGCGATGGCAGATACGATCAAGATCGGTGTTGCCGGTCCGCACACCGGTGACCTGGCTGCTTACGGTATCCCGACCAAGGAAGCGGCAGAAATGCTGACTGCCGAAGTGAATGCCAAAGGCGGCGTTCTCGGTATGCAGATTGAACTTTTCCCGATGGATGACCAGTGCAAGCCTGAGATTGCAACCAATGTTGCGACCAAGCTCGCTTCGGAAGGTGTCAGTGTGGTCATCGGCCATGTCTGCTCCGGCGCCACTAAGGCGGCCCTCGGTATCTACAAGGAAGCCGGCATTATCGTTATCTCCCCGTCAGCCACCAACCCGCCGCTGACCCAGAGTGGCGATTATCCGAACTTCTACCGGACCATCGCGCCGGATGACGATCAGGGCAAACTCGCCTCTGACTTTACTACTGACAAACTTGGCGCCAAGAAGATCGCTATTATTCATGACAAAGGCGACTACGGTAAAGGTTTTGCCGACTTCGCCAAGAAATTCATCGAAGAAGGTGGCAAGGCAAAGGTCGTCATGTACGAAGGGATCACCCCGGGTGCCATGGACTACTCGGCTGTTGTGCAGAAAATTCGTCGCGAAGGCGCCGATGCCGTGATCTTCGGCGGCTATCATCCGGAAGCTTCGAAGCTGGTCGGTCAGATGAAGAAGAAGCGGGTCAAGATTGCTTTCATCGGTCCTGACGGCATCAAGGGTGACGGTTTCCTCGACATCGCCGGCAAAAATGCCGAAGGCGTCTATGCGACCGGTCCGATGGATGTGACCAACTATGCTGCTAACCAGAAGGCACGTGCCGACTACGTCGCCAAGTACGGCAAAGAGGCGGGCACCTTCTTCGATCAGGGTTACGCTGCTCTGCAGGCGACTTTTAACGCTATCGAGCAGGCTAAAGGGACTGATTATGCAGCGGTCAGCAAGGCGCTGAAGAGTTCCTTCGTTGAGTCTGCGGTCGGCAAGATCAAATTTGACGCCAAGGGTGATGCCGAAGGTGTCGGCTTCTCTGTGTATCAGGTTCAAGGTGGCAAGTTTGTCGAACTGAAGTAATCTTGATAGAAACAGCTGAAATACCAGAGGGACAGGCCATCGCCTGTCCCTCTTTTTGATGGCGGCAGTTATTGCTGCCATCTCGACCATACGCCTACGCCAGGGCTATGGCGCACAAGGTGGGAGAGATCTTGTTTTGACTTTAACAGGTGAACCGAGATTTCTCTCTTTGTTCGAAATGACAAGAGTACAGTATATTCAGCTATTTTCTGTCATCTCGACCAATTGGAGAGATCTGGGTTTGGATTGAATTGTTCAACCGAGATTTCTCTCTGACGTTCGAAATGACAAACTTATATAGTCGCTCAGCCTATTGCTGTCATCTCGAACAAAGAGAGAGATCTAGGGTTGGATTGAATTGCTCAACCGAGCTTTCTCTCTGATGTTCGAAATGACAAGTGATACGATTCTTTAATCAGACGAAACAAGAATTTGACGATTTTTAATTCATGAAGGGTTGATTTTTTTCTCCACCCATTGTACCTAAAGTGCTTGTGTGCGGTGCTTTAGCACGCTGTTGTTAATACGTTACACTGC
>JAUVAJ010000225.1 GCA_030591795.1 Desulfuromonadales bacterium
GGCAACAAAGAAAGCCCGGATCGCTTGAACGATCCGGGCCCTTTCAATCAGGTTCCGCTGTTTACTGGCCAGGGCCCAGTTTGGCTCGGTCATACCGTGCTCTATTCCTTGACGCGGGTTACATACTCACCGGTGCGGGTGTCGATTTGGAGCAGGGTGCCTTCTTCGACGAAGCTGGGCACTTGCAGGGTATAGCCGGTCTCAAGCGTCGCCGGTTTATTGTTGCCTGACGCTGTGTCGCCCTTGACCCAGGGGTCCGAATGGGTGACGCGCAAATTGACAAAGATTGGCAGGGTAAGGCCGATGCCGGTCTCACCGAACATCAGGGTCTGAACCTCCATATTGTCAACCAGGAAGTACTTATCGTCGCCGAGGGTGTCACCATCAATCGAGACCTGCTCATAGGTCTTGTTATCCATGAAGACATAGCCGGTGTCATCCTTATACAGGTACTGCATATCGCGTGATTCGAGGGGGGCCGATTCGAACGACTCACCGGATCTGTAGGTGCGATCGAACTGGGAGCCGTTCATCATATTGCGCAGGCGGCACTTGTACAGCGCCTGGCCTTTGCCCGGCTTGGTAAAGTCAAATTGAACGATGACATGTGGTGCACCGTCGATCAGTATTTTTAAACCCTTTTTCAGGTCAGAACAGTTGTAAACCATGTTTCTAACTCCTTGCGATGGGTCTTGTTTTGCTGCCGCTGTGTGGCAGTGAACCCTTATACACGATGAATGACCGGTTGTCACATTAAAAATACGCCAAAACCCTTTTGGCGACAGCGTTTACGTGCTAAGGTACGCCCCGCGATATCTGTAATAAAGGAGAAAATCATATGACATCCAACGATCTGAAACGCGGTCAGGTGATCCTGCTCGACAACGCCCCTTGCCTGGTCCTCGAAATCAGCAGCCAGAGTCCGTCGGCCCGTGGCGGGCAGACCCTGATCAAGACCCGTTACCGGAATATGTTCACCGGCAATGTACTGGAAAAAGCGTTCAAAGCCGGAGAGCGGGTACTCGAGGCTGATTTTGAAAAACGCAAAAGCCAATTCCTCTATGCCGACGGCGACAACGGTATTTTTATGGATCTGGAAAATTACGAACAGTACGAAATAAGCCCTGAAATTTTCAGCCCGGCAAAGGGCTACCTGATCGATGGCACCGAAGTGATCCTCGGTCTGTTTGAGAGTCGGCCGGTTTCTATTGAGCCACCGATGAACGTTGAATTGCTCGTGGCTGATACAGCGCCGGCGATCAAGAACGCCACCGCCCAGGCGCAGACCAAAGAGGCTACTCTGGAGACCGGCCTGGTTATTCAGGTCCCTTCCTACCTTGAGCCGGGGGTCAAGATCAAGGTTGATACCCGTGATGGGCGTTTTGTATCGCGCGTTTGATCTTATGTTCTCGTTGTTGTACGGTGGTTTATTGTGACGGTTTGCCGGACTAAGCATAAACCGGGGTTTAAAACATCCAGTAGATTGTGCAGATGATGCCGTATTCTTACGGGAGAAACAGATGATATTAAAAGCGAGATGGCTGCTGGTTTGTTCCCTGTCTTTGTTTATTGTTTTGTCGGCTGTTGCCGAAGTGCAGGCGAAACAGGAGACACAAGAATTTACCCTGCCGCCGATCGACGGCTCACCATACACACTTAAAATCCCCATTCTCATAAGTAAACCTGGCACCATAACTGCCTCGGTTACATTGAAGTTCGCCGGCGTCCAAAGTGAAAAGACGGTTCTGGTCAGTCTGTATCAGAAGAACAAGCGTTATGTCCTGACGTCAAAATACTACAGCCCGCGGACTCACGGCCTGAGGCTGCAGTATGAAGTTGGTACTGAGGATCTAGCTGCTGGCGGTGAATTTTATCTGTCGTTGACCAACTATAGCCACGACAAGGCTGCAACCGGAGAAGTACAGATCACTTTTCCCGTAGCTGGCGAAATCATACACAAGGCTGGCGATGGTCCGTTGCCGAATCTGATTATTACTGACATCCATCTCGATGAGCGATGTAAAGCTATTGTCACATTGAAAAACAGTGGGACGGGTGCGCTGCCGCTTTATTTCTGGAAGAAGCATATGCCGGTATTGAAACTGTTCCAGAACGGTGAGCTATGGGGCGAAGTTGATATTCGTTTCTTTGATTATCGGCAGACACTGAGTCCGCCTGGCGGCGAGGCTGTTTACAATACTGGCCTCAAGGTGATCGATTCGGCGAAGATTAAAGCCCAAATTGAAACGAATAGTAGAGTGTTTGAAGAAGATAAAACAGATAATCGAAAAGAGGTTGGGGTGATCTGCGAATAATCAAAAAGACGTCTAAAATTGGTCGCACACAAAAATATTATTCAATCGGCAATAGAAGTTTCTGTTGTCGATTTTTTTGAGCAAAATAGGATGTCAGGAGTCAGGCTCCGGCAAACTTTCGGTCAGCGAGAAGGTGCGCCGGTACTGGCGTATTTCGACGAAACAGATCTTGATAGTGCTGGCGATCGGGACGCCGATAACCATGCCGATAATGCCGTACAGCTTGCCGCCGAGCACAATGGCGATGATGACCCAGAGTGGGTGTAGGTTTGAGTAGCGGGAAATGAGGATCGGAATCAGGATGAAGTTGTCGATAATCACCTGGGCGATGACAAAATAGACAATGACGATCCACCAGAACTGACCACCGACCCCGAGGTCGACCAGTGCGATCAGTATTCCAGGAACCATACCGATCAGCGGACCGATATACGGGATCAGGTTGGTGACCCCGGCAAAAATGGCGAGAAAACCGGTGTAGCGGATATCAGTGAAGGAAAGACCGACAAAGATCACGATGCCGATGATGGTCGCCTCGATGATCCGCCCCCTGATAAAATGCGACAGTTGCCTGGTGATCAGGTAGCTAAGATCGTGAACCATCTCGAAGGTGCGGTTCGGTGCCAGCGAGATGCAGCTGCGCAGGATGCGACCACCGTCACGTAGAAAAAAGAAGGTGAACAACGGTACGATCAGGAATAGTCCGCCGAGGCGCAAGGCTGATTGCGGGGTGTTGACGATGACGGCGTTAATGATATCGTGACCGAAGGCTCGGCCGCGCTCGACCAGGTTAGCAGTATCGATAAATGGAGCCTGCTCTTCGATTTTCAGGCCAAATTCACGGATATAGTTGGTCATCCCTTTGATGTAGCGAGGGAGGTCGGCTTGCAGGGAACCCCAAGCGCTTTGCCAGTGAGGAATGACCAGTTGCATCAACAGATAGAGTACAATGGCGAACAGGATGTAGACAATAAAGATACTGCCTATGCGGTTGTCGATTTTGCGTTCGAAAAAGCTGACGACCGGTTCGAGCAAAAAGGTCAGAACCAGTGACAGCAGCAGCGGGAGAAATAGTACCGCTGAGGCGGTGCGGACCAGAACGATCAGCGTAGTTGCCGAGCTGTAGATGGCCAGCCCGGTAGCCAGACCGGCGGTCAAAACAAAATAGAGCAGGATCATCTGGGTGCGATCGATCTGCCGTTTGGCCTGTGGATTAGTATTGCCCACTAGGCTAACTCCCCGGTGAAAATTTCAGGATGTTGTTGGCGCAGTTCATTTATATTACGATCTGCAAAATGCAGGCGCTCGCTGATGGCTCGGCTTAAACTGAGCATGATCTTGTAGGCAATCGCCGGATTCCTTTTGGCCAGCTCATTGATGTCGGCCCGAAATAGACCGATCAGAACCGTCGGCTCCAGCGCTCTGGCTGAGGCGGTCCGCTTTGATGGTGCGGCCAGAGTGGTTTCGCCAAAAAATTCTTTTTGTCCGAGGCGAGCCAGTTCAATGTCGCCGTTCTTGGCTGAACGGTTAAAAATCTGCACGGCGCCACTGCGAATCACATACATGCCTGAGCCGGGATCACCGTCCGCGAAAATCACCTCATCGGCTTTGTAGGTGCGCAGATGCATCAGCGATTCAAGTTGCATACGGCCCCGCTTGCCGAGATCGGAGAAAATTGGCACCGAACCGAGGAAGTAGGCGATCGATTGTTCCTCTAGCTTTTTGTGGAAAATATTATTCCAGAGTGGA
>JAUVAJ010000042.1 GCA_030591795.1 Desulfuromonadales bacterium
CAGCCCATCAAGTTCCCAGTTGCGCGCCGCTACCGCCACCGGCAGGATGCCGCGTACCGGCTTGACCCGGCCGTCGAGCGACAATTCACCCATGAACAGAAAATTCCCTTTCGGCTCGCCCTTCAGCGTCCCGGTTGCCAACAGCAGTCCAACCGCCATCGGCAAATCAAAGGCGGTTCCTTCTTTACGAATGTCGGCCGGAGCCAGATTGATGGTGATGCGACGAGCAGGGAAGTCGTAGCCGGAATTCTTGATCGCGGATTTGATGCGATCTTTACTCTCTTTAACCGCCCCTTCGGGTAGACCAACCGTTGAAAATTGTGGCAACCCTTGAGCTATATCGACTTCTACTTCGACCCGATAGGCGTCAATACCGAGCAGGGCCCCGGATAAAACTTTGGCGAGCATATGTTTCCCCCTCAGAAATTCATTTTATAAATGCAATGCCGTGTTCATATCGTATTCAGGAGTGAATTAACAGAAAAAAGTTAATAATAAAGAAGAATTATAGATATCCTGAGTCAGGAATCAGGCAGGTGCTCTGGCAAAGATATGTCCACTAGCAGCCAGCTTATTGATTGTCCGACAGGCTGCTAGGTATAAAGTGTTAGCAAAGTCTTGGCAGGTACTGAATAACAGGTATAATTGCAATTCTGCGTAACCAACCCAAACAAGGAGTCATCATGCGGGCTATTCTGACAATCGCTTTACTGACACTGTTTTTTGTTAATCCACTGGTAGCTCAAGAATTAACTGGGACCCTGCAGCAGATTCAAAAATCAGGAAAGATCAAGATCGGTTATCGGGAGTTCAGGCCGCCGATGTCTTTTCTGAATAAAGCGGGGAACCCTGCTGGCTATTCGATCGATATTTGTTTAGATATTGTTACTGAAGTCAGGAGTGAGCTTGGTGTTGATATCAAGGTTAAATATGTGCCGGTGACAGCTGCGAATAGATTCAAGGCGTTGTCTGACAACAAGATAGATATCTTGTGCGGGGTCACCACTAAAACCCTCTCCCGGGCTGAAATTGTCGATTTTACGCAATTGACGTTTGTAACTGGTGCGTCGTTTATGACCTTAAGGGGCAAGAACATCAGAAATAATTTCACCGGTAAAAAAATCGGTGTAGTGCAAGGAACCACGACAGCCACAGCATTGAAAGACCTGTTTGAAGTGACCTCAACCGAGGCGGACATTGTTCTGTTTGATTCCATGACTGTCGGTTTTGCCGCATTGAATAATAAAAATATCGATGCCTTGTCGGCTGACCAGATTGTGCTGATAGGCTTGGCCGCAAATTCAGATAACCCGGAAAACTTTTCGATCCTCCCCGACCTGTTTTCGTTTGAGCCATTTGCGTTGGCGGTCAGACGCAACGATGCTGATTTTCGGCTTATTGCCGATCGGGTGATTTCCGATCTTTATCGCTCAAAGCAGATATTGAGCATTTATGATAAATGGGTAGGCAAATTTACCATGGGCCGGCCATCGGCATTTGAAGCGCTGATTCAGCTCAATGCAACGCCGGAGTAAACGGTCGGTCTCGGCTGCACAGTTCAAATGAACAAAAAAGCCAGCCGTTGCCCTCATCTTGCGGGCAGCGGCTGGCTCTTGTTTAGACAAATAAATTCAATCAGTTAGTGTATGAGGTCTTATGCACCAGCCCCTCGCGGGTCTTGGGATCGTATAGACCTTTTTCTGTACCCTTTTTGATCCACTCCAGTCGTAGGTTTTGCAGGAAGCTGTTCTTCTCATCAACCAGTTTCTTATATGGCAGGCCGGTTACGACCTGAGCCTTTTCCTTGGTTGAAAAGTCGGGAGCAACATAATCAGCTGCGCCGTATTTTGCCAGAACTATGCGCAGCTTCAAGCGGGCATCATGCCCTTTGTTGATAGCACTGCCGAGCACTCGCAGGGTTTCTTCCGGAGCATGGAAGAATGAACCGTGTGCGGCGATAGAGAAATCCCAGCGCCACTGACCGTGGCGAATATCCAGTAATGCTGCTTTCATCTCATCATCAGTAGCACCCAACTCCCAAGCCTTGGCTGCTTCCAGGTGGGCCTTGGCCAGTACATCCATTGCCAGCATGTGTAGTTCATTTTTCCGCTCAAGCTTGCGCTCGACCATTGCTTTGAACTCTTTTTCAGTGCCTCTGTGGCAGTTAAGGCAGGTATTGGCGATGTCGTCCAGTGGGCTGCCGACTTGGTGGTTGGAATATTTGACACCACCTTCGCGGACATAGGGCATATGGCAATCGGCACAGGCCAGATTGTTCTGACCATGGACACCGGTTTTGAAGGTTTCATAGCCGGGGTGTTGCGCTTTTAACATCTTGGTCTTGCTTAGTTTGTGGGTCCAGTCGGTGAAATCTCGTTCATCGTAATATTTCTCGATCGCTTCGGCGGACAGACCGTTGTCCCAAGGGAAGGTGACCACCTTGGCGGTCTTCTCGGTTCCGTCCGGCGCGGTCCACTTGGTCGCTTTGAAGTAATATTCGGAATGACACTGAACACAGACCAGGGTGCGCATATCCTGATGGGTGGCATCGGCAAAAGGCTCGCTCCCCTCGGCATCCAAAGCACGCTTCAGGTAATCGCGGGTGACAGTCAGTTTCATGGTTTTGTTATCGTGGCAATCGGCACAACCGACCGGGTTGACGATTTCGTCACCCCAGCGGGCCCACTTGCCGGTAAAGAAATCGTTTTCACCATGCTCATTCATTAACCGCGGGACATCCGGAGATTTGCAGGTCCAGCAGGCAGTCGGCATCGGGCCGGTCTTATTGTCCACCGGTCCGCCGGTTCGCAGGGTGTTGATGTTGTCTTCGAGAATATAGAAATGACCGCGCGGCGCATTGTAGTCCTTGGCAAAACCATAGCCGGACCACATGACGACCAGAGCCGGGTACTCTTTGAGCAGATCCTTGATTTCATCGCTTTTCTTGGTGCGCATATAGGAATCGAACTGCCGCGGATAATACTTGCCCCATTCGGCGCTCTTCGATTCAAATGGCTTGATCTCCGCTACGGCATTGATCGCCAGCTGCTCCGCCTTGTTCTCTTTGATCGTAACGACCAGCAGCAGCATGGGGACCATGATAAGAACTGACAAAATTGTAATGATGGTTGATTTCTTCATAGTTACCTCTCCAGGTTGGTTTATATCTACAATTCTTTTACGCCGAGATTATTTTGGGTGGTGGTCAGGTTTCTGGTCGTGCCGTGCGGGACATTGCGGTGACAATCCCAACACAGCCGTCCCATCGGTACAGGGCTTTCGGCAATTTTATAAAGTTCACTGTTCTCCTGCATTTGCGAAACAATTTCGGTATGGCAGGAGATACAATTGGTCTGTATCCGTTTGAGGGCATTTTCACTGCTTCTCAGGTTGTAGCCGTAGGTGCCGAAAGTCATGGCGACAGAATGGTTGTAGCCATCCCGGGTCTTGGCGATCATCTTGTTAACGAAGGAGTCTCGCGGCAGGTGACAGTCGACACAGCTTGCTTTCTCGCGGTGGGAGCTGTGCTGCCAGGTTGCGTAGTGTGTGTTCATGGTGTGGCAATTGATGCAGACCTTCGGATCGCTGGACAGGTATGACAACATTTTTGACTCGTTAACCACATAGAAAAACATGCCGATAACGACCACGACACAGCAGGTTGCAATATATTTCATAACGTAACCGTTCTCCAAAAGCAGCCTTTAGTTTAAACATCTATATTAGCTTTTATTCTTTAAAATATATTAACTTAACTTTTTCGTTTTGCAATTATAATTCGACACGCAATGACAATTTTCTATAAATAGAACTTGTTGAATCTTTATAGGTTAGACGTAGATGACAGGGTCGCGCAGAAAGGCTGCTGTACAAATAGCAAAGCCCCCATATTGCGCGGCAGTATGGGGGCTTACAGAGAATTCAGTGGAACAGTGTCGACAGTTACAATGTGGTCTCACTCTGACCCAACTGCTCACGTAGCGAGTTGACCGCGGCATTATCGAGATATTCATCGAAGCTCATTACCTGATCGATAACTCCACCCGGAGTCAATTCAACAATGCGGTTAGCCAGGGTAGAGACGAACTTGTGATCATGTGAGGTGAACATGATCACCTCGGAGAAATTAATCAGGCTGTTATTCAGCGCGGTGATCGATTCGAGATCAAGATGGTTGGTCGGTTCGTCGAACAGCAGGACATTGGCGCTCGACAGCATCATGCGCGATAGCATGCAGCGCACCTTCTCGCCGCCACTGAGCACGTCGGTCATCTTGGTCGCCTCGTCACCGGAAAACAACATCCGGCCGAGAAAACCACGGGCAAAGCTCTCGCCCTCATGTGGCGGGAACTGGCACAACCATTCGATGAGATTCATATTTTTGCTGAAATATTCGCTGTTATCCTTAGGGAAGTAGGCGTTAGTGATGGTCACGCCCCAGCGGAAGCTGCCGCTGTCGGGTTTTATCTCACCAGCCAGAATCTGCAATAGCGTGGTTTTGGCGACGCTGTTGCCGACAAAGGCGATCTTGTCGCCCTGATTAACCACAAGATCAAGCTTGTTCAGCACCTTGACGCCATCGATGGTTTTGCTCAACCCTTTCACTTCAAGAATAATATCGCCGCATTTGCGTTCCGGTTTGAACACCACAAACGGGTATTTGCGTGATGAGACCGGTAGCTCTTCAATATCCAGCTTGTCGAGCAGTTTCTTGCGCGAGGTCGCCTGCTTGGCTTTGGAAGCGTTGGAGCTGAAACGGGCAATGAACGATTTGAGTTCATCGGCTTTGTCAGAAGCTTTTTTGTTGGCGTCCTGTTTTTGCTTCAGCACCAGCTGGCTCGCTTCATACCAGAAATCGTAGTTGCCGACATAGGTCCGAATGGTGGAAAAATCTATATCGGCAATGTGGGTACAGGCCTGATTGAGAAAATGCCGGTCATGCGAAACGACGATGAGCGTATTCTGGAAGCGGCCAAGAAAATCCTCAAGCCATTGAATCGATTTGAGATCAAGGTGGTTGGTCGGCTCATCGAGCAGGAGAATATCAGGGTTGCCGAACAACGCCTGAGCCAGCAATACTCGCACCTTCTCCCCCGCTTCGAGTTCCTTCATTTTCTTCTGGCGCAACGCTTCTGGAATCCCCAGGCCGTTGAGCAGTACCGCCGCTTCTGACTCCACCTCGTATCCGTTCATCTCGGCGAATTCTGCTTCCAGCTCGCCGGAACGAACGCCGTCCGCCTCACTGAAATCTTCCTTGGCGTAGAGTGCGTTGCGCTCGGCCATCACCTGGTACAACCGTTGATGGCCCATGATGACGGTGTTGAACACGGTCTCTTCGTCGAAGGCGAATTGATCCTGGCTCAATACCGCCAGGCGTAACCCCTTGCCGATGAAAACCTCGCCCTTGTCCGGATCACTATTGCCGGCGAGAATTTTCAGAAAGGTCGATTTACCGGAACCATTGGCGCCGATCAGGCCGTAACAGTTGCCGGGGGTGAACTTGATATTGACGTTTTTAAAAATAGTTCGTTTGCCATAGGCAAGACATATATTTGCTACACTGATCATGGGTGAGACATCCCTATAAATTATGTATTTGTAAAAACAAAAAACCACAGGAGCACACCCCGTGGTCTTCGCGCAGCGAATCTATAGCACTTATCTTGTTGTCAGGCAACGCTTTTTCACAGTTGCATAATAGCACTGGCAACAGGGAACAAAGACGATTTTGCAGTTGCCGGGATGATTTTTTGCCGGAAGCAGGTAGACTTTGTGTTACGGCATAGGTGATTAACGATGCCATCAAGCACAAATAATATTCAGGGCCAAAGAACGAATGGCCGCTTTAAGGGAGGACCGGATGCGACTGTCAGTTGTTAGCGCAATATTATTCTTAGCGGTTTTAACGATAGGCAACAACAGTTTTGCGCAACGCCTTGCTGACAACCCAACGCCACCGGTAACGACGGTGAATCCGAATATTCCACTGGATGAGCTTGAAGATATGCTTTATCCCATGACCAGCAGTGAGCTGCTTATTGAGGCTGATGGCTGGATGCTGCTACTGAAAGAGACCGCCATAAAAATTTCAAGAACCCAGTTAGAAATAAAACGTAAGAACCGATTGATTGAGAAAAAGCAGGAAATCAGTGATTCGACAACAAGTGAACGGGTCGAACAGAAAGCAGAAAAGGCGATCGAGGCTGCGTTTGAGGATAAGTCAGAAATTCTCGAGGATATTAATGAACTGCAGGTACAAAAAATAGAAAGAGTCGATCGATTGAATGCGGTTCTGAGTTCAATCACTAAAAAACTGGGCAAGAAAGATGACGGCAAGGAGCCGGACGAAGTTCTCCCCTACCGGCGCTACATCAATGCGGTAAGTGGAGTGTTGATTGATGTGACAGACATGCATGCGGCATGGGTTAATATTTATGGCTGGCTGGTTTCGAGTGAGGGTGGACTGAGGTGGTTGGCGAACAGTATACAGTTCATAATCATTGTTTTTGCATTCTGGATGTTCAGCAAGATAAGCAGCGAAGCTAGCAAGAGGGCGCTGATGTTATCCCCGTGTAGTTCAACAATCCTCAATGATTTTATTGTCAAGAGTGTGCGCAGCCTGACCATCATCATCGGCCTGTTGATCGGCTTGTCCGTACTGGAGGTCAACGTTGGCCCGGTTCTCGCTATTATTGGTGCCGCCGGTTTTGTGGTCGCCTTTGCTTTGCAAAGTACATTAAGTAATTTTGCCAGTGGTATTATGATTATGTTTTATCGGCCATTCGATATCGGTGACACTATAGATGTTACTGGGCTGTTCGGGACGGTGCAGTCAATGACGCTGGTGTCGACCTCGGTGCTTACCTTTGATAATAAATTGATGGTTGTCCCGAATAATCAAATTTGGGGAAACACCATAACTAATGCGACCAAAAGCAGTGAAAGACGCGTCGATCTGGTTTTTGGGATCGGATACTCAGACGATATTGAGCTGGCTGTTCAGGTGATGAAAGGGATCCTCACGGATCATCCAATGATCCTGGACTATCCGGAAGCTGTCGTCAAGCTGCACGAGCTGGGTGATTCTTCTGTCAACTTTGTTTGTCGCCCATGGGTGAAAACTGCTAATTACTGGGATGTCTATTGGGATGTGACCAGGCAGGTGAAGGAACGCTTTGATGCCGCAGGGATATCGATCCCCTTCCCGCAAAGGGATATTCATGTTTATAGCGAAACAGAAGCCGGAACCGGATCCTGAGGATTAGTCCTTTTTCGGGCTGCAAAGGAGCTGACCTGCGACCGGTCAGATCCCTTCGAGATGTCTTTCAACCATGATTGCTGCGACAGCGCCGTCGCCAACGGCCGTTGCCACCTGCTTGAGAATCTTCTTGCGTACGTCACCGGCTGCAAACACCCCCGGCATCGAAGTGAGACAATCTTCCCCGGCCTTTATGTACCCTTCGTCATCGAGCTCGAGAACCGAAGTCAGGAATTCGGCCTTCGGTACGACACCGATCGCAATAAACAGACCGGACAGTGGCAGGTTGGAAGCGATGCCGGTTTTGGTGTCCTGCAAAACCACCCCGGTCAGGCCGGTTACGTCACCTTCGATGGTCTCGATAACCTTGTCCCAGAGAATCTCGATTTTGTCGTTTGCGTTTAGCCGGTCCTGGAGAATGCTGGCTGCACGGAGTTTGTCGCGTCGATGGATCAGGTAAACTTTGCTGGCGAAGCGGGTCAAAAACAGCGCCTCTTCGGCTGCAGTGTCACCACCACCGACAATAGCCACTTCAACATTGCGGAAAAAAGCGCCATCACAGGTGGCACAGTATGATACGCCTCGGCCGGTAAACTCTTCTTCACGCTCCAGACCGAGCTTGCTCGGTTCGGCACCGGTGGCAATAATAACGCTGCGCGAGCGGAGTTCTTCGCCATCAACGGTCAACAGCTTGAGTTCCCCTTCATCGACCAGATTGGAGACATCACCGGTACGTTTCTCCAGGCCATACTCCAGGCAATGATCCTGAAAACGTTGCATCAGCTCCGGGCCGTCAATGCCGCCGGGAAAACCGGGGTAGTTTTCGACCATGGTCGTGGTCAGAATTTGCCCGCCAATGATCATCCGCTCGATCATCAGGGTCTTCAAGCCGGCGCGTGAAGCATAAAGTCCAGCAGTCATTCCGGCTGGTCCGCCACCGACAATCACAACATCATAAATGGTTTCTGACATTCGCTATCTCCTTTTAAATCGGGACGAAGTTATCATACCTGTAGAAAAAAAGGAACCGACAGATTAGCCAGATTCGACATTGCTTTGCATAGCGACTCCGCCTACAATACCGATCAACATTTAAAACTGAATTTGATTGAAATGGTAGAGAACTACTGTTTAGCATCAACACGTAAGGGTATTATGAACCGCACATCAAAAGCGATTATCTGGACTGTAATTTTTGTCGTTTTGCTACTGGCTACTGATCAATTCATGCTTCGGGTCGAATTCAGCCAACCACAGATGCAGGTGGCAAGGTCGTTTTATCTCGATTTTCGCCAGCGGTTGATATCTCTTGGCGGCGGAGCTGAACCGGATTCGGTTGAGGCGGTTATTGAGTCGACCCAGTCCGATACAACCCCGGCTGTTGTATTGAGGCGGAATGAAGTTGAGTCGCCACGGTATCTGTATCTGGATGCGGATGGGACAATTCAGTTTGCTGACAGTATTGAGGATATACCGGCTGAATTGCGCGATGGGGCGGAGCGGTTGTTGGATTGATTTTGTTTCTTTGTTTTCTTGTCTAACCGTAAATTTATGCATTTAGATTTTAGTTATTAAGCCCAATTCAAGTCCGTCGGGACGCGCCCCGACAAGCGCCTTACTTTTTGTCTAGTCGGCAACAAAAAGTAAGCAAAAAATGCCTTTATCCTGGCGGATGGCATCTCTATCTTTATCGTGGGGCAGGTTTTAATAACTATCGATAACTTGATCCGGGCCCGTTCCAATGGGGCCCTATCTGCTTATGTCTACTGGAATTAAAAGCTTTGTAATTTCGAACGATAGAGAGAAATCTTAAGTTTGGTGGTTTAAACAAAAACAACCA
>JAUVAJ010000189.1 GCA_030591795.1 Desulfuromonadales bacterium
GACTCGCTACCTTAGCTGGCGTTACACTGGTTTGCACCGGAGTTGGCTCTTCCACTGCTGCGGATTCGGTCGACTGAAACAATCCGGTCAAGGTTCCGGTTGGCAGGGTCAACAAATAGGTGCCGCCTACCAGCAACGCCAGCAATAAGAAACCCAGACCAAGCGTTTTTCTGTCTGGCAGCAAGTCGAAGCCCGTTACACTTTTGCTTTGGGCAGTCAAATGGGCGCCACCAAACGGATAGCTCAGCTCGCCGATATCTGCATTGTCCATCACCTCTTCAGGAACCAGGCGTGAACGGCTGAATCGCGGAATCTGCCAGATC
Source organism: Desulfuromonadales bacterium (assembly GCA_030591795.1). The sequence goes on from JAUVAJ010000189.1 coordinate 324, forward strand.
CGCACCGGTTCGGTAATCCCCTTCAACTGCTTCATGCCGACTTCTATACAGGGAACCTCGGCCTTATTCATGGCCAGGTAGATCGCATCACTGAGATAGATCTCATCCTCGGGAGTGATGCTTTCGATGCGACTGGTCAGGTTGACCGGTTCACCAAAGACATCCTTGCGGTCAACTCGCACTTCACCAAGACTGGCAGCGATGCGGATATGCAGCTCTTGCCCATGCTTCGATTTACGGTTGAAGTCATAAAGTGCATCCTGCATCGCCATAGAACAGAGCATGGCATCGGTCGGCGAACGAAACACCAACAGCAAGGCATCGCCAATAGTTTTGACCACTCGGCCACCGAAATTGCGGACTATCGGGAACAACAACTGGTTATGCAGATTGAGCATCTCCTTCTGCTCTTTGCGTGAGAGCCGGGACGTTGCTTCGGTATAGCCGACGATGTCGGTCAGAATAATAGCCAAGTTTTCAGTCTTCATAGAGATTCCATAGCAGAGGAGAGTTCCCTTTGGTATAAGGCCTTAGCTCCTGCGTGTCAACTATTTGGCCAAAAGGGAACTGACAAATTACAGTTCTGATCAGCACTGATTTAATAGTGGTAACGGCATTGTACAACAACGACAGACTTATCCATCAGCTTATAAACCAAGCGATGTTCACGATTTATACGGCGCGACCAGTACCCGGACCAATTGTGTTTCAATGGCTCGGGATCACCAATACCGTCGAAAGGCTGCCGTTTAATATCCTTGATCAATATATTTATGCGCTTCAGAATTTTCTTGTCGGTTTGTTGCCAGTACAAGTAATCCTCCCAGGCCTTTTCTGCCCACGACAGAATCATTCTTCAATCAATTCGTGCTGTACTGATTTTCCAGCCTCAACTTCTGCAATCGCCAGGTTCAAACGTTCTGCATTTTTGGGACTGGCCATCAAATAGGCCGTCTCTTCATATGACTGAAAGTCTTCAAGGCTGATAACTACAGCAGGCTTGCCATTTTGCCGAGTAATTATAACCGGTTTATGATCATCGCTCACCTTGTCCAACGTACTGGCAAGCTGACTTCGAAATGCTGAATAGCTTATAGTATCCATATTGCGCCACCTTTCTCATTGTACAAATCATTGTACCTGTACAAGTATATGTACGCAAGTTTTTTTTACTGGTTGAAACTATCTACACTTAGAAACCTTCGGCAAATCGACTGTTGGCAGTGGCTCACCTCCAATATGCCAACGATGTTTATTTCACATGTTGTCTCTTTCTTGTCTCTCGATTAAAAACAGGATAGGATTACTGCAATCTTTACGGTGAGGAAAAGTGATGAAGACAACTGACAAGCGTTATCAGGCCTATATTGACATTTTAAAAGAAGAGCTGGTTCCGGCAATGGGCTGTACGGAGCCGATCGCTATTGCCTATGCGGCAGCACGAGCACGCGATGTTCTGGGTGCCAAGCCGGAGCGGGTTTGGGTCGAGGCGAGTCGCAACATCATAAAAAATGTCAAAAGTGTTGTGGTGCCGAACACCGACCATCTCAAAGGTCTGGAAGCTTCGGCGGCGGCGGGTATTGCTGTCGGCAACGCAGATAAAGCGTTGGAAGTCCTGGCTTCGGTGGATGCGGCCGGACGTAAAAAGATCACGGCGTTCCTTAACGATACCGAGATCAAAGTCAGCGAAACAACAAGTGGCCTGGTCTTTGATCTGATTGTAACGGTCTATGCTGGGGATTCTCAAGCTAGTGTGCAAATTTCCCACTACCACACGAATATCGTCCTGATCAAAAAAAATGGTCAGATAGTTTATGAAAATAAAGATTGTGATGAAGTTGCATCAGACAGTTTGACCGACCGTTCGATCATGAACGTCAAAGACATTCTCGATTTTGCCGAGTCGGTGGAGCTCAAAGATGTTGAAGAGCTGCTGCAAACTCAGATCGATTACAACATGGCCATCGCAGCTGAAGGGCTTAAAGGCGACTGGGGCGCCAACATCGGCACGGTACTCATTGACTCCTGGGGCGACGACGACATTAAGGTTCGGGCAAAAGCGTTAGCTGCCGCCGGCTCCGATGCACGAATGAGCGGCTGTGATCTGCCGGTCATGATCGCTTCTGGCAGCGGCAATCAGGGTATTACCGCTTCAGTGCCGGTAATCGAATACGCCAAGCATCTGGGGTCGGACAATGAAACCCTGCTGCGTGCCCTGGTGGTGTCGAACCTGGTAACGATTCACCAGAAAACCGGCATCGGACGGTTGTCTGCCTACTGCGGCGTCGTCAGCGCTGGCTGCGGTGCCGGAGCAGGAATTGCCTGGCTGCACGGCGGGCGGTTTGATGAAGTTGCGCACACTATCGTCAATGCGCTGGCAACAGTCTCCGGCATTATCTGTGATGGTGCCAAACCATCCTGCGCGGCCAAGATTGCCGCTTCCGTCGATGCCGGCATTCTCGGCTTCCTGATGTATGAGCGAGGTCAACAGTTTTACGGCGGCGACGGAATCGTCACCAAAGGGGTTGAGAATACGATAAAGAACATTGGTCGTCTCGGCCGTGATGGGATGAAGGAAACAGACAAAGAGATTATTCGCATCATGCTAGGGGAGTAGCTCGTCAGTTAATACAGGGTCGTCGATTTAATCAAAAAAGGCTGTGCAGTTGAACCTGCGCAGCCTTTTTATCTGTTTACTGACTACTGACTATTTTATTAAAAGAAATACGTGATGTTATGACCGACTCGAACCTTTTCGATCAGAGCAGTCATCAATTCATTTTTAAGATTAGATTCAATTTCCTGTCTAGCTTGTTTTTCTGAAGCAATCACCGCCTTTTGCATATAAGCATAGACAGCTTCATCGGTAATATTAACTTTGTTCTGCACCTCTTTTTGCAATAGAGCAGTGAGATACATAGCATCGGTATCAACTTTACGAGCATTGTGATTCGTTACAATGGTGTCGTTCTTATCTACGGTCTTCTTGGCATATGCAAGTAGTAACGTACGGTTAATATAGAAATCTGCAAGATTCCTCAAACCATCCTTATTATGCAACCAAGGCTCATACTTACTGCCGGCAACATCCTCGACATAGGTCGTCAGTACCTCGACCGTAACGTTTTCATCGTCAAGGCTGGCAACAATATCTTCACTGTAAGAATAAACCGTCACTGCAAAGACAATGGTCGAGAGAAGAAGGATAGTAACGCTTAATGCTTTTTTCATCATAGAATTTGCACTCTCCATACTCGGGTCAAACTGGTTTTCAGAGACTGATAAATAACGCGGGAGAGCTTAACACTCTCCCGCGCTGCTTTTACTTTACTCCTGTTTTTTACTTGATCTTCTCTTCGGCCGGCGATGGAGATGGCAGATCGATATTGATCGCCTGACTCAAGGGTGAATTCGGGTCCTTCAAATTCAGCTCTTTAGTCTTGCGCTCATTGTAAGGACCGTAGAGCGGATGTGAACCATACTTGGTTCCGTCGTAGTGGTCCTTGTTGTTGTAACGTTCCATCCAGCGATCCCAGGCGACCTTGGTCAGGAAGCCTTTTTTATACGCTTGCTCGACGTTGGCCTTGACCTTCTCCCAGTAGTCGGGGATGTACTGCTGAGTTGTCGTTACCGCCTGGTTCTCTTTGGTCGAGATGGAATAAACACCACCCGGGAAATCGTAGAGCTTGTAGGGGAAGAACTTGGCCGGAGAATCAGATTCAGCAATCTTCATAGCTTCCTCGACGCCATGCTCGGCACCCCAGTTGATCATCTCCTGCATATCATGCTGCAGTTCCCAGACGCCGTGCCACTGAACATAGTCAGCACCGCCCATGGCTGCACCGTGACGGAAACGACGACCTTCATGATGCCAACCGTTGTACATCATCTCTGAAGCGGTGGTGTACCAGCCGGCATTGATGACCAATTGCGACTGCGGTCTTTCTTTACCATCGTTGAAGGTCTCTTTGAGCGGCTTGATCAGCCCTTTCTCGACATAAAGCTTGACCCAGTAGAGAAATGCACGGCGAATTTCATTGTACTGCTGGTTCACCAGGTCATTAGCGAGGAAGTGATCCTTGATGAAAGTCGGGGCATGACAGTTAGCACAGACATCCTGCATCCGCTGGGTTTTATCTTGCCAGCTGCCCAACTCCTCTTCGAACCAGATCGTGCGGTAGGACCATGGTGCCTGAGATTCCCAAC
>JAUVAJ010000090.1 GCA_030591795.1 Desulfuromonadales bacterium
CCGTTGCCGTCACCGGCGACCGTGCAGTCGATCGCTGCCGTCTCGGCCACGGATGATGACCGGATCAGTTGCGGGATTGCTGAACTCGATCGGGTGTTTGGTGGCGGTGTTGTGCCAGGTTCACTCAGCCTGATCGGTGGCGATCCAGGGATTGGCAAAAGTACCCTGCTGCTGCAGGCGGCTGATCGGCTCGCAGTCCACGGTCCGGTACTCTATGCCACAGCCGAGGAGTCGGTCCGGCAGGTTCGTCTGCGCGGCGATCGTCTCGGAGTGAAGCACCCGGAATTGCTGCTGCTAGCCGAAACCTCCCTCGAATCGATTCTTGAGCGGGTGCGTGAGATCAAACCGGCCTTTCTGATCATAGATTCAATCCAGACCATCTTCACCGCCGGGCTCGAATCGGCTCCCGGCAGCGTCAGCCAGGTGCGTGAATGTGCCGGTAGGTTGATGCAGCTGGCCAAGGGTGAGGGGGTTTCTACTTTTCTGGTCGGCCACGTGACCAAGGATGGTTCGATCGCCGGGCCACGGATGTTGGAACATATGGTCGACACCGTACTCTATTTCGAAGGTGACGCCGGTCATCCCTACCGGATCTTGCGGGCAGTGAAAAATCGCTTTGGCTCGACCAATGAGATCGGCGTGTTCTCGATGCGCGAGGCGGGTCTGGTCGAAGTGGCGAATCCGTCAGAACTGTTTCTGGCCGAGCGTCCGGATGGCGCGGCCGGTAGCGTGGTTGTCCCCTCGCTCGAAGGGAGTCGGCCGATTCTGGTTGAACTGCAGGCGCTGGTCTCCGGCGCTTCGTTCGGTACTCCACGGCGGACGACCATGGGACTTGACCACAACCGCGCCTCACTGCTGGTGGCGGTGCTTGAAAAAAAGGTTGGTTTGTCGTTGCTTGCCCAAGATATTTTTCTCAATGTGGCTGGTGGTGTCCGGCTGGTTGAGCCGGCGATAGACCTTGGTGTACTGGCGGTGCTTGCCTCCAGTCACCTTAATCGTCCGGTTCCGGCCCGAACCGTGTTGTTTGGTGAGGTCGGGCTGACCGGTGAGGTGCGGGCGGTGGCGCAGCCAGAATTACGGATCAATGAAGCAGCGCGGCTCGGTTTTAATCGTTGTTTTCTGCCACAAGGCAATATGAAGGATTTACAAGCGCCACAAGGGATTGAATTGATCGGCGTGAAGAATGTCAGCGAAGTTCTGGACGGGTTGTTCGAATAAAGATATTATTTAAACAGGTGAACGTCTCAGGGAGTATGTAATGACCGATGATCTGACCCATTTTGATGCAGAAGGGCGCGCGGTGATGGTCGATGTTGCCGATAAGCCGACCAGCAAACGGTTGGCGACGGCCGCCGGAACGATCCGGATGCAACCGGCCACGCTGCAGAGAATTCTCGACAATGACATCAAAAAGGGTGATGTGCTGGCGGTGGCTCGTCTGGCCGGCATTATGGCGGCCAAACAGACGCCGCACCTGATTCCTCTGTGTCATCCCTTACCGCTCGCGTCGGTTACAATCGATTTTTCGTCCGATGCCACTGCCGGTTCGCTCGATGTACGGGCAACTGTCGGCGTTACTGGGCAGACCGGAATTGAGATGGAAGCGATGACTGCGGTATCGGTGGCGGCATTGACTGTCTACGATATGTGTAAAGCTGTTGACCGGACCATGGTTCTCGGTGAAATCCGCCTGCTGGAAAAGCAGGGGGGTAAAAGTGGTCACTGGCAACGTGAGGCATAATCAGCAAAGGAGCTGGTTTTGAATAATTTTCAGATTCGTCGAACCTTTTTGTTGCCACTCGGCATCTTGTTGCTTCTATCTTTGGCGTTGTTGGCGACAGTTATCATCCAGGGACAGCCGACAATTAAAGCGGTTGTACTCGGTATTTTGATCGTGCCGATCAGCGGCCTGTTTTTTGAAAGTTTCTTCCGCAGAATCCAATTTGATGCTGCGGCTATTACCGTTTATAAGCCGTTGCGTGAAAAGAGTCTGAAGTTTTCAGAGTTGACGGAGGTTGAGACGTTGCAGGTCAAAAAACGGGTTTTTCTGACCTTGAGCACGATGGAAGATTTTATGATTCTGTCAAATGCCTACGCCGACTTTCCGTTGCTGGTAAATGCAATTTTGCAGCATTCGCCGGAACAGGTTATTACTGCAGAAACCCGCCAGATGGCAGCTAACCCGCCGAGTAAAAGTTCCGATATTTTTTCATGTTGGCTGGCGGCAATTCTGATGGCGATTATTCTGGTTTTGCAGTTTGTGCAATAAATGGCGGATCAGCAATTTCAGAGGTGCTTTAAATCGTGAAAATGATTATTTATGGTGGTCATTTCATAAGTGAATTTTTATTGACAAGACTCGGCTTTTTATTTAACGTGTTGCATTCCTGAATCGGAGTTACTGATGGATAAAGCGACAACAGAAGAGTTTAGAATCCTTTTGCAACAGCAATTGGACGAGTTGGTGCAAGAAGCGGGCAAGACCGCCACGGATATGGCGGATGAAAAGGCCAACTTCCCCGACCCGACCGACCGTGCTTCGCTCGAATCGGATCGCAATTTTGAATTGCGTATCCGTGACCGTGAACGCAAACTGATCGGTAAGATCCGTGAGGCGATCGAGCGACTCGAGGAAGGGAACTACGGTCTGTGTGAGTCTTGCGAAGAAGAGATCGGCGTGGCGCGTCTTAAGGCCCGGCCGGTTACAACCATGTGTATCGAATGCAAGACCGAGCAGGAGCGCCAGGAAAAAATCGGTTGATCTAAAATACGAAGAAGCAAACAGGCCGCTGGTGAAAACCAGCGGCTTTTTTTGTGCTCTTTTAAAACTGATAATAATCAGGTATTATCAAAATGTTATAACGAATTCCGCTAGTTGAATGTGGGAGGTGCTTATGTTTTTTGTTCGAGTTTGTCTGGTGTCACTGTTGCTGCTGTTGGGTTGGCAGTCAACGGCGCTTGCGGTTGATAATGGGGCGAAATTTCCAGACCTGAATCTGCTCGACCGAGCGTCAGGTGAGTCGGTCGATTTCCATGCCGTCCGGCAGAACAACATGGCTATCGTTTATGTCGATTTCTTTAATAGTGGTGCACCGATCGACCTGGACATTCTGGCCAAAGTTGCTGGCAAGGCGCTATATAGTGATCGTCCGGATGGCACAAAGATCGAAATCTTTGCCATCGGCTCTATGAACTCATACCAGGATGAGACTCGGTTCACTGTTCTGATTGATGATGCCTTCAGTCTGCCCAATTTACTCGATATCGACCTCTATCCTTACGTTTTAACAATTGATTGTCAGGGGAATATAATCGGTCAGCTTTATTTTGAGCCACCATCAGCGCCTGGAGATCCAATTAAAACCAGAGGGTTGTTGGAATCAGGCAAGTGGCAATTTATCAAGGAGAGTGTGCAACGGGCTGCCAAATCTGGCACTTGTCAGTAACTATAAGCTGGAGTATTGCTTACGGATTTATCGACAGAAAATGATTTTTTTGTAATTGTTTTTGCCATTCGATGCTGGCTGCGTACTCTTTAGCGGCCAGGACAACCGGGTGCTTATTGTTTACTACGTCGTAGACCAGCCCGACTGCAATTCCGGAGTTGAAGTCTTCGACCTGAATCCTGTTTGTCGTCTGAAAATTTGGTGTTGCACCGAATGTAATGGCATATTTTCCGGCATCAGATGTTATAAATTTCACCACCTCATTATCCCGGTGAAAGACCCGATCAAAAACGACCTGTTTGAAAAACGGGTATTCTTTTTTCAGGACAGTGAAAATTGATTCTTTGCGTTCACGTCCGACCAGTTCAATCTTTGCATCAGGCCCGCCAAAAGTGCTCCAGTTGGTTGCCTCGCGTTGAAATATGTTCTGTATGTCTGCCATACTCAAGTTGACGCGCATTCCGGCATCACCTGCGGCAAATGAGATCGGGACCTTTGCCAGAAGGATTTCCCGCTTTCCGAGGGCTTTTTCGTACTCGGCCAGGGGACGGCCAGTCCGGCCAAACAGGAAGTTATCGGTATTGATTATCCCGCCTTGATGTTTTGCTGACTGGTTCGGAATGATGAATCGATATTCGCAAGCGGCTGCGTTGTCGGAGAATTTTTGAAAAAATACTTTGATGACCCGGGTTGACGGACCGGCACCGGCAATCACTTCAACCGGTTCTGCCCACAACGGTGAGTGCGTTAGAAACAGTAGTGCAAAGCAACTAATGATTCGAATCATGTTCATGCAAACAACCCTGAAATAAAATAGTATTAAAATATAAAATAAGTTCGCTGAGTTTAACTGAATTTATACGGGAGTAACAGTTATATTCGTAATCTGTGCAGATTTCATCTGAATATCCTGTTCGGTCTTTCCGATTGACACTATGCGGGTGTCGAGCTACAACAAATCTATTCTATAATCCAGGTCAGGAAAGGGGGCGGTTAGTATGACTGTTGGGCACGGATCTCCTGTTAAAGCAATTTTTTTCGCCTTTGGTGCCAATCTGGGCGTTGCCATAATCAAGACTATTGCTGCGTATGTCACCAGCTCAAGCAGTATGCTGGCTGAGGCGATTCACTCATATGCTGATACCGGCAACCAGGTGTTGTTGCTGATCGGATTGAAGCGCTCGGAAATTCCAGCTGACGCTGAGCATCCGCTGGGTCATGGTAAAGCGTCGTATTTCTGGAGTTTTATTGTTGCCATCATCCTGTTCAGTGTCGGCGGGCTGTTTTCAATCTACGAGGGTTGGCATAAACTGTCTGCGCCAGAACCGATCGAGAACTTGTCGGTTGCTCTTATAGTTCTGGCCATAGCTTTTCTGCTGGAGGGAGTGAGCCTGTTCGGCTGTGTGCGCGAGATCAATAAGATGCGCGGCGACCGAACCCTGTGGCAATGGTTGCGTCGGAGTCGTAATGCCGAGTTGATCGTTGTCTTTGGGGAGGATTCAGCTGCCTTGATTGGTCTGGGGCTGGCGTTTGTTTTTGTCTTTATAGCCGGCGTTACCGGTGATGGTCGTTATGATGCTTACGGCTCGATTTGTATCGGTGTTCTTCTGGTCACTGTTGCGATCTTTGTCTCTATCCGCATCAAGTCATTATTGCTTGGCAGTTCGGCCGACCCTGATCTGGTTGCGGCGATTGAAGAGGCAATAGCTGGTGATGCCGATATTCAGGAAGTCTACAATGTGATTACTTTACAGATGGGCGCCAAGGTGATGTTGGCGGCTAAAATACGTTTGCGTGCAGGCCTGGAAATTTCGGTTGCTTGTGCCAAGATTAATCGTTTGGAAGTGCGGATAAAAGAACGGTTTCCGGAGATCGGCTGGTGTTTTGTTGAACCGGATGTAACCGACGATTAACAAGTTGTTATCTGGATTGCATCACCATCCAGGAAGCGGTGCGCCTGGTTCGGCTTTTCCAGCCGATGTAGCACCGCGCTGGCATCATTTTGCAAACTCAGCAGGTCGATGCCGAAGCAAATTGGCGCAAACGGCTCGACCAGATTGATCCCGTTTTCCAGCAGTCTACGGGCGCCATTGATGTTGTTGCGTTGCAGGTGGCGTAGACCGATACCGATCTGCAAGATTCCTTTGTAGAGTTCGCGGTGCGGATCTTGTTCATCAAGCCAGAGTCCTTCAAGAAATTCATGACAGACAAAATAGTCTCCGGCATTGAACTTGTTGATCGCCAGTTGTAGAATCGGGGAGGCCTGTTCAGGGGTCGCCGGATATGATTGCTGATCATAATTCATCAAAGCTCCATCCTGGAAAATTTATTGTGCAAATAAAGTATAGCGCAAATTAAGGCTAAGCTTCGACTGTTGGCAATATCAGTTTGATAAGGAGTTGATAATGGCTAAGACAATCCTGATTACCGGCGCCACCTCCGGGTTCGGTGCCGCATGTGCAAGAAAATTTGCCGCTGCTGGGTGGCAGTTGATCCTGACCGGACGGCGCATGGAACGGCTGGAGGCACTACAGCAGGAGCTGGGTGAATCTGTGCTAAAGATTATCCAGCTCGATGTTCGTGATCGTAAGGCGGTCGCTACCGCGTTGGCGGGGTTGGAAGATATCGATCTGTTGTTTAATAATGCCGGCCTTGCGCTTGGTCTGGAACCGGCGTGGGCGGTTGATCTCGACGATTGGGAGACGATGGTCGATACTAATATCAAGGGCGTGATGTACTGTAGTCGAGCCGTGTTGCCCGGCATGGTCGCCCGCAATTGTGGACATATTATTAATGTTGGTTCGACCGCCGGTAGCTGGCCTTACCCGGGTGGCAATGTTTACGGTGCGACCAAAGCGTTTGTTCAGCAGTTTTCCCGCAACCTGCGGGCTGATCTGATCGGCACCCGGGTTCGGGTCACCAATCTCGCTCCCGGCATGGCTGAAAGCGAATTTTCAAATGTTCGTTTCAAAGGGGATGATGCCAAGGCTGACAACTTTTATCGCGGTACCGAAGCGTTGCAGCCCGAGGATATCGCCGACATAGTGTTTTACACTGCAACACTACCGGAGCATGTCAATATCAATGCTATTGAGGTGATGTCGATTGATCAGTCGTGGGGGCCGCTGGCGGTACATCGCCACGAATGAAGGGGCGATGAAAAACGCCCGTCTGCGGCGTTGCCCTTGCTCTCGTCGTTGCGATGTAGCTATCGCTACGCCTCACTCCTTGATCTGCGGGCGCCTTGCATACAGACATTTTTGATCACCCTGTGAAGAGTGTAATTATTGAAAAACAAGGAATTACCCGCGTTGTTTGATGTAGGTCAGAGTCTCGCTGACCGAGAGGCAGAGGCTGGCCGGGCCGTTGCGCACATAAAACTCTTCGTCTTGGCCGATCTTCAAAAAAGCCGGTTCCGGCGATGGTTGGCAGGCGAGCAGGCCGATCATCTTGCCGCGGTACGGTAGCAGTTCGAAGTGGGTGTAGGCGGTGAACTCGGCACCGATGTGCTGGTTAATCAGATTTTTGACATGTCGTCCACAGTGATCATCGCTCTTGAACTCATCTGCTTCAAGTCCGAGGGCTTCGCCGTTGTCATCAACACCGAAAAACAGCATTCCGCCTTCAGAATTCAGAAAG
>JAUVAJ010000076.1 GCA_030591795.1 Desulfuromonadales bacterium
GCAAGAATTGTCAGTTCAAAGTCCACAATTTCTGGCGGTGACAGCTGCATTTGCAAAACATCATAACGGCGCGCAACCCAGGCCCCCGGCAAACAGGTTTCAGCCTGTGACTTTGTACTCTCCAGCAGCGCCTCAATCTGGTCGATATGCCCGGCATCAATCTGCCGTAAATCACCACGCAGGCGCTCAAGCATACCACGTAAAATGCGCTGCCGCAGAGCCTGATGCGTCGCTTGTAATTGATCAATCGGCATAACCAGAACATCATCCTGCTCGATATTCATCCATTGCAATAAAAATTTATCAACCTGGTCATGCCAGAACCCCTCATCCAGCGCAGCCTGTTGACTGAACCGACAAAGAGCTTCGTCGACCTGAAAATTAATCTGTCGCAGTTCGGGCATGATCAAGTGGCGAATCCGGTTGCGACTGAAGCTGGGATCCTGATTACTGGCATCTTCACGCCAATCGATCCCGTTATTAGTCAGCCAATTGCACAACTCGACCTTTTTAAAAGGCAGCAACGGTCGGATATACAGACCGGAGCGGGGACGCATCGCCGCCAGTCCAGTCAGCCCGCTACCGCGTAGCAACCGAAACAGCACCGTCTCAGCCTGATCATCGGCATGATGAGCCAGGGCGATCGATGTGCAGCCTTGCTCCTTAGCCACTCGCTCAAACAGACGCCGGCGGGCAAAACGACCGGTCGCTTCAAGGCCTTCACCCATCTCTGCAGACAACGCCTGAATGCCGATAGTTTCCGTCTCAAGTGGCACCATAAGATTGTCACACAACTTCGCTACAAACTCGGCATCAGCACCACTTTCTGCGCGTAGACAATGATCAAGGTGGACGGCCGCAACGGCAAAGGAGTGCCGATCGGCAAGTTGCTTGAGCAGATTAAGCAGAGCAACCGAATCGGCCCCGCCACTAACTGCACACAACACCCGGTCACCCGGCTTGATCAGTTGTTCATCCAGTATCGATTTTTCGATTTTATTCAGCATAATACCGACCTGTAAGCAAAAACAAAAAGTCCCCACCGGGTGCCGGAGGGGACTTAAAATGGTGGCGGTGCAGAGATTCGAACTCCGGACACTGCGGATATGAGCCGCATGCTCTAACCAACTGAGCTACACCGCCTGATAAACTATTAAGCCGCCTGACTTATAAAAGTTTTTACCTTTTAAAATCAGTACCTTGTCGAGCATTTGCCAGTCAACAGCCCGATTCAGCAGGCGCTTTTTATATACCATGGTTTGTACCTTGTCAAGCGGAAAGCTCGACCACAGCAACTTACTGACTGTAGGCCTTCCGGTACCTCCTGGCTTGTACTTTGGCCATACTGACCTGACTTGAGGTCAGCACTGACTTAACTTGCGGCAAAGACGCGGCAGCATCTGCGTTTCCTGACTCTGCAGCCAACAACAACCAGGCATAGCACTTGACCATGTCCGGCAGCACCCCCATACCGCGATAATAATGATCGGCAAGGTTAAACTGGGCGACATTCTCCCCCTGTTTGGCCGCCTTTTCAAACCAGCTCAAGGCTTTCTTGTCGCTCTGTGCAACACCACGTCCCTGTCGATACATCAGACCGAGACTAGCCTGAGCTTCCGCTAACCCTTTATCAGCAGCTTTGCGATACCAGGAGACAGCCGTTGCATCATTTCTGGTTACGCCATTGCCTTCGGCATACATGACGCCGAGTATATACTGGGCATTAACTTCTCCCTGGGCCGCGGCCTTGCGATACCACCTGGCCGCTTCAACTGAATCCTGACCGACCCCTTTGCCTTCGTAATAGAGATCACCAAGTTGCTGTTGCGATCTGGCATCGCCACGATCTGCGGCCAGTCGATACCATTTAGCCGCCGCGACAAAATCCTGCGGGATGCCGTCACCGAAGAACAGTAAATCTCCGGCGCCAACCTGAGCTTTGAGATGCCCCTGTTTAGCCGCCTGCTCATACAGTCTCAACGCCTGACTAATGTTCCTGGCGACTCCTTCACCGGACTGATACATTCGTGCAAGATTATATTGCGCCAAATCATCACCGTTTTCAGCCGCTAATTTGAACCATTTTACAGCCTCGGGCAGGCTCTGTTGCACACCTTGCCCTTTGGCGTATAAAACTCCGAGATTACTCTGCGCCTCAGGTTGCTCCTGTTTTCCCGCTAAAAGGTATAGCTCGGCCGCCCGGGCATAGTCCTGTGGAACACCGCGACCCTCTGAGTACATCCGCCCCAGGTTCAGCTGCGCTTCACGCAGCCCTTGAGCAGCTGCCATCTCGTACCACTTGGCTGACTCATAATCATCGCGGTAGCCCTCTTCGCCCGTTTCATAAATTCGACCGAGCTTGAACTGCGCCTTAACATCACCAGACATTGCCTCATCTTGCAACGCATAAACATCTACCGCAGCCGCTGCTGGCAGCACCGACATAACCAGACAGCAAACAACCAGGATAATCTTGAATGTTTTCATTAAACCTGAACCCCTCACGAAAATCGCTATAGATAAAGACAAACTGGTCTAACATAACAAAACCGCTTGTTTTTGAAAAGAGCTAAGGAACCGAAAGAAGGACCATTGAACGCGTTAAGAATCGATTTAATCAAGTAGCGCGTCAATAGCATCAAAATCAAAGCGCATTTCAGCCAATTCCTGAATCAAACTGATCTTATGCGTGTCTTCAGCCGTAATTTTTGACACATCATCGCTGAGAATCCTGAAAACTTCTGATGTGCTGTAATTGGACCGGATATAAGGTATGTCACTCCGGTCGAGTATCGTTTGCGTGATCCGACTGACCTGACCGGTGCCCGGAATAACCAACCCGGCGATCTTCTCACTGAATTCAGGGATATGATAAAGATTGGCCAGAGTTACCAATAACTCGTCACGGCTTCTATTGACAACCACCAAAGATGACTCTTCCAGCAGCTCTGTTACCCGCTGCGTGGAAGCCGCTCCAATCTGAATATGATGCGCAATTCGTTGCGCCTCGGCGTCTGATGCCGAATAAAGCACCGCGTCCAGAACGCTACTCACGCGCCGCAGGGTCGGGTTGGCCAGAATCGGTTGATAATTGAAGCCACCAACCACCTCAGGCTGAATGTCCGCAAACGCCTGATTCAGATAATGCAAAGTCTTGTCGCGCTTCTCCGGAATAATCTTGTTCACCAGAATAGCCCGAACCGGCACCTGCTCATTTTCAAACAGAGCCAGGTTCATATGCACCGAATCGACAACATTGCCGAGACCACCACCTGACACCATCAACACCGGCGCATCAGCCTCACGGGCAATCCGGGCATTGCCAAAGCCAAGAACCGATCCGACACCGGAATGACCGGCGCCCTCGATAATCAGAAAATCATTTTTCGCATCGAGAACTTCTATCGCCGACATAATCTTCTGACGAATAAAATCTCCGGAAAGCTCCCCATCGAAAAACCGACGGGTGTCACCCGGCTTGAGTACAAATGGCGACATATGGGAAAGATCGGATTCAAGACCGTAGACCCGAGCCATGACAATTGCATCCTTGTCTGCCTCAACACCATTATAATTCGATGGTTTTGGCCCGAGCGGTTTAATAAAGCCTACCCGCTTATATTTTTTTCGAGCCATGTGCATCAAGGACAGACTGGTTGTGGTTTTACCACTATTCTGTCCGGTAGCCGCGATAAACACTTTGCGCGCCATAGGTATCCTCCCCCGAACGATTTAACAACCGATTCGAGTTTTACAGGTTTTCAATTTGGCACATTCTAACAAAAAACCTACGGCCTGAAACAAAGAAATAGATAAAAAGATTCCACGACCAGATGCTTAATAAATAAGCACCCACGGCACGCCATGATTGAAAGACTTGCATACAAAAACGACTCAACATCAACAAGTAGCTGATATTACAAGGTTTTTTAATTGGCACACCCTATGCTCTAAATGAATACGAAAACAAAACTACTGGAATTGACAATAACCACCCGAAAAAGGATATATGACAATGATGAATCTGACCACTCTGTTGGCAACAGCGCTGCTGCTTGCCCTGCCGAACCTGGCGCTGGCTGAAGAAGCGCCGGTGTCCGAAATGACCTTCATCCTGAATACTTTTTCATTCCTGATTATGGGCATCCTGGTTATGTGGATGGCCGCCGGCTTCGGCATGCTCGAATCCGGACTGGTCCGATCGAAAAACGTAGCAACTATCTGTCTGAAGAATATAGCCCTGTTCGGTATTGCTGGCGTCCTGTTCTACCTGATGGGCTACAACCTGATGTATGATGGCGTTGATGGTGGCTTCATCGGCTCTCTCGGTCTCTGGGTTGCAGATGATACCGCAGCCCTCAGCGGTGATTATTCAGCCGGCTACTCGGCCGCTTCCGACTGGTTCTTCCAGATGGTCTTTTGTGGTGCTGCCTGTTCGGTTGTTTCCGGCTGCGTCGCCGAGCGGATCAAGCTCTGGCCATTCCTGGCTTTCTGTGCCGTTTTAACCGGTGTCATCTACCCAATCCAGGGTTCCTGGGGTTGGGGCGGCGGCTGGCTTTCTGAGATGGGCTTTGCTGACTACGCCGGTTCGACCATTGTACACTCGGTCGGCGGCTGGGCCGCTTTGACCGGCGCAATTATTCTTGGTGCCCGTAAAGGCAAATTTGGCAAAAACGGCGCAATCAACCCGCTGCCCGGTTCAAATATTCCGCTTGCCACCCTCGGCACCTTCATTCTCTGGATGGGCTGGTATGGCTTTAACGGCGGTTCAGTTCTCGCTCTCGGCGATGCCGCTTCAGCTATTGAGATGGGCAACGTCATGGTCAACACCAACATGGCCGCCTGCGGTGGCATGATTGCCGCGATGATCATGGTTCAGATGCTCTACAAGAAGGTTGACGTCACCATGGGGCTAAACGGCGCGCTCGCCGGTCTGGTCTCTATCACTGCCGGACCGGCCACCCCAACTCTCGGAGCTGCCGTATTGATCGGCGCAGTCGGTGGAGTATTGGTGGTTCTGGCGGTTCCGTTCTTCGACAAGCTCAAAATTGATGACGTGGTCGGTGCCCTCTCAGTTCACCTGGTCTGCGGCATCTGGGGAACCATGGCCGTGCCGTTCACTGATGCGAGTGCCAGCTTCACCACTCAGTTTATCGGAGTTGCCGCTACCGGCACATTCGTTGTCGTTACCAGCTCGCTCCTATGGTTAGCTCTTAAATTCACTGTCGGCATCCGTGTCAGCGAGGAAGATGAATTCCGCGGCATGGACATCGCTGAAATCGGCATGGAAGCTTACCCGGACTTTCAAAAGATCTCCTCAGCTAGGAGGCTGTTGGACTATACGGGCCAAAGCGAAAATTTGGGAGTTTGAGACCAGATTTTGGCTCGTTTGAGAGTAATAGCCGTAGCTATTGGTCGAAAAGGAGCTGAAATATGGGCCAAATAACCAGATTTGCAGCCGGACCATGGATAGCCCGACATCCTCCTGATACTGGGGTATTCTAAAAAACACGATAGTCACTAAACCGACCGGATGGCTGGTGCCGCCCAGTCACATTCAAGGTGAAGATAAAAACAATCTATGGTTTTATTATTCAACAACAGCACAAATCACTCCGCCAAACGACCTCCCATGAAAATCCTGCAAAACCATACATAATTACCGTAAATGTTTGATTTTAATATTTATATCACGAAAAATTTAATGATTGCATTCTTGCCATACTTAAATATAATGCTGTTTTATTATGTAGTGTTGAATTCAATATTCAGGGCAGATCCTCATGTTCAAAAACCAACAAGCTCAAATGGCTGGCACCACAACTGGAGCCCAGGCGAATAACCATTGGTCGTACGAAGAGGTCATGCAGAATATCGACATCGGCATCATTGTTGTCGATGCCGCGGCTCGAACCGTCCATTATCATAACCCGACAGCCCTGCGACTGCTTGCAAAGAGCAACAGCACCCTTGACTTTCAAGACCTTCCCGCGCAACTGTTTGACCCGCATAGCGAACAGGACAGTTCTGATATTTCTCACACTGTAAATCGTGATGGACGCCTGCTTGGCTTCTCTTCTTACCCGGCCTCAGAGCACCACGACTGCCTGTTAGTCCGTGACATTACTGAAAAACGGCGACTTGAGTCGATTGCTCAAGCAGTGAACACCATGGACAACATCGGCTTCATTTTTTCCGGTATACGCCACGAAATCGGCAACCCGCTCAATTCAATAAAAATGACGATCAGTGTTCTACAAAAAAACCTCGACGATTTTCCCAAGGCGGCGGTCGGGACTTACCTGGAAAGAGTCGCCTCGGAAATCACCAGGATGGAATATCTACTCAAATCGCTGAAGAACTTCAGCATGTTTGAAAAGCAAGACATACGCGAACACGACCTCGGCACCTTTCTCGAAAAACTGCAAGCATTGGTCGCCGTTGATTTTGCACAAAAAGGGATTGGACTGCTGATCGAACCGGCACCAGAAAACATCTGCGCCCGTTTTGACCCACGCGCGCTACATCAGGTGTTACTCAACCTGCTCTCCAATGCCGTTGATGCCTTACACGGCAGACCCAACAAGGAGATTCGAATCAGCACTGCAACTAGTGGTGAACTCTGCTGGCTGACTGTACGGGACAACGGCTGTGGAATGAATGAGGAGCAGCGCAAACTGTTATTTCAACCATTTTGCACCAGTAAACCACACGGCAATGGACTCGGACTGGTGATCACCCGCAAACTTCTGGCAATAATGCAGGCCAGTATCGACATTCGCAGCACTGACGGTGAAGGAACAATAGTACAGATCGCCTTGCCACTGGCAATGGAGCGTGACGAGACATGAAAGAGATTTTACTTGTCGATGATGAACATCCGTTTCTGCTCAGTCTGAAAGATGGGCTAACCGCGTACAGCCCGGAATTCAATGTAATGCTGGCCACTACAGTTCAGGAAGCTCTTAATATCCTGAAGATCATGGATGTTGATTTACTGGTCACTGACCTCAAACTACCTGGAGCCGATGGTTTTCAACTACTCGCTTCAGCCAGTCGAACCCATCCGCACCTGCCGGTGATCGTCATGACCGCATTTGGCACCCCGGAGATTGAAGCGCGATTGTCGCAAATGAACGCTATGCACTTTCTCGAGAAACCACTCGATTTCGATGAGCTGACTCAGACCATCGAATCGGCGCTCTCATCTGAATCGCTCAGCTATATTCGTGGCATCACTCTTGCCACATTTCTCCAGCTTGTGCATATGGAGAGAAAAACCTGTTCACTGAAGATCCGCAATAAAGATAGAACCGGTTACCTGTTTCTGAAAAATGGTGAGCTGCTCGATGCCCAGACTGGCGAAAAAACCGGAGAGCCCGCTGCCCTTGACATTATGTCCTGGGATGACACTGAAATCGAGATGGACAATATTTGCCGCCGAGACGACTCAGAAGTAAGTTCATCTCTGGAGTTTCTGTTGATGGAAGCTTTTCGCATTAAGGA
>JAUVAJ010000030.1 GCA_030591795.1 Desulfuromonadales bacterium
CTTCACACAAAGCCCGCAGCCGATACAGCGCTGCTGATCAAGAACCACTTTCGCCTCAGCTTCGGCAAAGGCCTGCATCGGACAGATCTCGAGGCATAAATTACAACCGACACAAGCCGCAGAATCGAGCGCCGCCACATACGAGCTCGCCGTATGTTCAGCCGGCGCCGGGAAGTTTTTAACCTGTTTGAGCACCTGACAACAGCAACTGCAGCACAGACACATGGAAACCGGATTCTGACCATTGGCCGGTTGCACCACCAACCCCTGCCGTTCGCCTTCTTGCAAAATCGCCAACGTCTCCTCACGACTGATGATCCGGCCGATGCCGTTCCCTTCGTAAAAATCGGCCGCGCTGTCAAAAATAAGACAGGCCTCCGACAGTTTATCGCACCCTTCGCCGATCATATTATGTTCGCGGCGACAGATACACGGCGCCACCAGAAACTTGCTTTTACCGGCAATGATCTGCTCGGCCCGATCATAGTTCATAACCTCATGTTGCAGATTGATAGTCTCATCGACCGGTATGGTGCGAATCTGCGGCACATCTTTCCAGCTTTCCGGAGTCATCAGCTCCGGGACATATTCGTTAAAAAGTTCGATTAACTCCTGATCGAGCCGGTTGACCTGATACTCCCAGATCCCGACCACGAACTGTGCGGCCATATACTTATATTTGCCGGCCTTCTCCAGGCGGATAATCAGGCCGCGCTTCGACATGTCGAGCAGGCGCACGACAGCGACTTCTGCAGAGAGACCGACCCGATAGGCAATCAGCGCTGGCGACTCCGGCAACAGCGTCAGATGCAGCGCAATCTGCGCATCCTCCGGCGTGAACAGCTTTCTTAATATCTTAAGTTCAACCCCGGACTCGGTTGCCGGGAAACCACTCGGCAGGTTATCGAGATGCAGGGCGAGTCGTTGGTAAATTTCGTTATTGTCTGTCATCGCATCACATTTGAAGGTTTAGAGCAACGGCTTGAGAAACCGCTCAAAGGTGACCAGCTGTTTCGGCATCAACAGATCGAGGTCGCCATGTTTATCGAGCAAAAAGGTGCCGACGCCGATGACGGTCCGCGGCAGATAGCCGGTGCCGGCCACGATATCTTCAATTTCGCCGATGCGGTTGTTGATCAAATCATTCAGTTTTTCGAGGTCGAGTTCCATCATTATTCTCCAGCGGGGTTAATGTGTTTTGCTCGTGAGTATAGAAGATCGTCCATCCGCTTTCAAGTGAACAGGGGTATCGTCAGCTCAAATGACTGGTAGGTGACACAATATCAACCCACCGCCTTGAATTATCGCCATATAGTGCTTAACTTCTGTGGGGAGGCTCGATGAGATTTATACTCTACAACATCCGTTATGCGACCGGCCCGAAGATGCACAATTATGTCCGCAATTCACGCAATAATCTGGCGCGGATTACGACCTTTCTGCGCGAGTTGGAACCGGACCTGGTCGGCCTGATTGAGGTCGACCATGGCTCGTACCGCAGCAACGGAGAGAACCAGGTGGAGCTGCTGGCGAAATCGCTCGGCCACTATCACTCGCACGCGGTAAAATACGGACAAAGATCATTCTGGCGGCATGTGCCGGTACTGAAAACACAGGGCAACGCCTTCCTGACGCGCAATCGCATCCGCAACGAGACCTTTCATTTTTTTGATCAGGGTATGAAACGGTTGGTAATAGAACTGGAACTTGAACACCTGGTGGTGTATCTGGTGCATCTGTCTCTGGGCGCGCGGACGCGACACCAACAGTTGAGCTCGCTGTATGAGCTAGTCAAGAAAACCGACCGGCCCTGTGTGGTAGCGGGGGATTTCAACATGCTTTGGGGTGAGCGGGAGATCGACCTGTTCCTGGCGGCGACAGGCCTGCAAAGTGCCAACACCCAGGGTCTACCGACCTTTCCGAGCAAAAACCCGCAGCGCCACCTCGATTTTGTCCTGCACAGCAAAGAAATTGTTGTGCGAGATTTCCAGGTACCGCAGATTCAGTTTTCTGATCACCTGCCGCTGGTGGTCGACTTCGATGTCGAGGTCGATCAGGAGCGGCGCAAACAACCGCGACCAATACATTGCTACTGTGCAACAGATGGCCCGATGACCGCAGTTGTCGCCAATTTCCCACGGCTCACTGGCAACAGGCCTGTATAGCCAGTTTCCGCCAAACGATGTGTGCCACGGCTAGCAGAATCTGCCACCTCTTGCTCCGAAGCGGCACAAAACTATCGTAGTTTACCAAGTAGCCGGATAAAATCTTCCGGCATGCCGGTATCAAAGGTCATCGGCCTGCCATTGAACGGGTGGGTAAAAGAAATTGACCGGGCATGCAGGGCGAGCCGTTTCGAAACCAGCTCCGCGTTGCCATATTTCCGGTCCCCCACAACCGGATGACCCAGGTCCGCAAAATGCACACGAATCTGGTGCTTGCGGCCGGTAAGGAGATGGATCTCCACCAGACTGAAAGCCCGGGTTTCTTGCAACACCTTATAGGCGGTATGCGCGAGCTTGCCTTTGGCCGTATTTTGGGTCGTGTAAACCTTGTGGGCGGTATTCTCGGCCAGCCGGGTGGAGATTTTTCCCTCTTTTGGCGTCAGCTGGCCATGAACGATGGCCAAGTAGTGCTTATCGGTCTGTTGCCAATTCTCCTGCAAGAATTTTTTGGCCTGCTCACTTTTGGCAAACAGCAGCAACCCGGACGTGTCCCGATCGAGACGATGGACTACATACACCCGGTTGCGCGATTTTGGATTGCCTTTGCGGACATAATCGTTGAGCAGATAGTGAACCGTCCGCGACTTGTCACGATCAGTGCCGACGGTCAGCAACCCGGACGGCTTATCCACCACCAAAATATCCTTGTCCTCGTGCAGGATGGTCAACCCTTTCGGTTGACGCTTCCTGGCCGGTCGCTTGGCTTTACCCGGTTGATCCACTCTGGTTCCACCTTTCTCTGACCCGACAACAAGGGCTAATCAAGAGCCTTGTACTCGACCTTGACCACCTCGACTTCGGACCTGCCACCGGGGGTTTGAAACATGACCACATCACCTTCCGATGCGCCGAGCAGAGCCCGGCCAATCGGTGAGATCCAGCTGACATAACCACGCGCCGGATCATATTCGTCGACACCGACAATACTGACAATCTTCTCTTCGCCCTCTTCGTTTTCTACTGTGACCGTACAGCCGAACAACACCCGGCCTTTGGCCGTTTCCGCCTGTTTAACCGGGTCAACAATCTCTGCAGCCTCCAGACGTTTGGTGATAAAGCGAATCCTTGAGTCAAACTTACGCAGGGCGCGTTTAGCATAATGATAATCGGCGTTTTCTGAACGATCTCCCAAGCTCGCCGCCCAGGTTGCGGTCTTAACCATCTCCGGACGCAACTTGTAGAGCAGCTCTTTGAGTTCAGCCCGTAGCCGCTTCTCGCAAGCCGGTGTCATATAGACTGGATTAATTTTTTCTGTTTCTTGTTTCGACATGGTCCATCAATCCCAAAAATACTAAAAAAGGTCCAGAAAAAAGCCCGGCCGTTTCTGGCCGGGCTCAGGTTTTTGACCAAAGTTACGCTCAGGCAGTGGACGAAGACTCGAGGAAGAGCGCCTCATGCAAATTGACCGTGTGATTTTTGATCCGCCGCAGGGCGACGGCCATATCACTGAAAGTCAGAGCGGGCAAGGCGCCACAGGAACCCTGCTTCATCCGGACAAGATGGTTTTTTCGAACCTCATCGGCCAGATCATTAAGACGGGTCGCTTCAGCATAAATTTTACGGGTGCTGCTCACATCTTCATTATTAAATGCCTTGCAGACCTGAGTAAAAAAGGCAAACACCTCACGATGGTAATTGTGCAGGTCGGCCCAGGCATCCTCGCTATAATCAAGCTCATTCTTTTCAAGACGCCGCATATATGAACAAAGAGAGAGGGAATAATCGGCAATCGACTCCAACTCGTCGGCGGCACGCACATAAGCGTAGGCCCGATCAGACTGCTCGTTACTGGCGTTGCCAGACTGCATCAGGGTAACGGTGAACGATGTGATCTCATGCTGCATGACATCGGTTTCATCTTCGAGTAACTTTACCTTTTGGTAAAAACGCTCACGTCCTTTTAGATCGCGCTGCAAGAAACTACCGGCATGACGCAGCGCCTTATGCGCCCGACCCTGCATCCGCTTGAGTTCCTCAAACACCATCGAAACACCCATCGCCACCGGCATACTGCCGGGCGCGCCGATATACTTGAACGAACCTTTTTCCGCCCCCTCTTTCTCCGGGACCATTCTGGTGACCAGATTCGCCAGCGGCGTGAGAAACGGTAACATTACAAAGGTGGCTGTAACATTGAAAAAGGTATGCGCCATAGCGATGTGGGCAGCAACGTAAGGTAGATTTCCGTCGGCACCAACAAAATCTGAAGCACCAGGAACCAGCTCCTCGATCATCCCGACATAGGGCGCAAAAATAGAAATTATTATCACGACCCCGAGCAGGTTAAACACGCTGTGCGCCATAGCCGCACGCCGCGCCGCGATCGACCCGCCGATGGCGGCGAACTGGGCGGTGATGGTGGTACCGATATTTTCACCCATGACCAGAGCAACAGCCGTGTAGAGCGGGATGGCGCCGGTCGCCGCCAGAGCGATAGTGATACCGAGCATCGCCGAACTGCTCTGGATAACCATGGTCATCAGGCAACCGATGGCGACGCAACCGAGGATACTCAGTAGCGTCTGGGCGTCGAGAGTCAGCATCAGACTCATGAAGCCTTCGTCGCTGCGCAGCGGCTTGAAGGCGCCACTCATAATTTCAAGGCCGAAGAAAATCAGACCGAGGGAGACCAGAACCTTGGCGCTGGCCGAAATCCGGTCATTTTTGGAAAACAGCATCGGAAAGACGCCGAGAGCGATCAGCAGCAGACCATACTTGCCAACCTTGACCGCCAGAATCCAGCCGGTGATAGTAGTCCCGATATTAGCGCCAAGGATTACACCGATCGCCTGGGTCAACTGCATCAGACCGGCGTTGGTCAGACCGACAACCATAACTGTGGTGATTGATGAAGATTGGACGAAGGTGGTGATAAACAGACCGACAAATACCGCCAGGAAGCGGTTACTGGTCACAGACGAGATCGCTTTGCGAATCAACCCGCCCGACAGCATCTGCAGACTATCGGAGAGGTACTTCATGCCGAGGATAAAAATACCAAGGCCGCCGATGGCGGTGTAGCCCATCTTGAAAGGTTCTATCATCTCAGATAACTCCTCTTGAAACTATAGATTATGATCACCAAATACACTACTCAGCCCATGCTGATGCGGCGCAATCTAGTCGGCTTTTTGCGCTATGTCAAGCATGTTTATTAACTGGCTGGAATCACTGTGAAAATCAGCGTCCACAACCTATCTGTCAATCACACTTTTGTCCTGAGATACAGCGCTTCAACTTTCTTCCTCGCCCACGGTGTTCGCCGCAGGAATTTCAGGCTCGATTTCAGCGACGGATTACTGGTAAAACAACGGATGTCAATTCTTTCGCCCAACACCTCCCAGCCGTAACACTCAACCAGCTTGGTCACGATCTGTTCCAGAGTCACGCCGTGCAATGGGTCATTAATTTGTTGTTCAGTCATGATAGTCTCGTAAAAACGTCCTTCACTTAAGAGTAAAATCGAGTGTACGTTGTGGAGGATTTAATAAGCAAGTGATATGCTGACAACCAGGAGGCTGTTGGACCATGTATAGTCCGACAGCCTTCTGGTAAGATTAAACTGTCCAGGCCATGTTGAGGTGCTTTGTGTCCCAGGAAAAACCGACTGAAAATCACGAAGAAGGGGTTGAGATTCCTTATGATCAGATCAATCCGGATACGTTGCACCGGATGATTCAGGAGTTCGTAACGCGCGACGGTGCCGATTGGGGTGATGCCGGTGGTACGCTGGAGGATAAAGTAAAACAGGTTCTGCAGCAACTGCGCAGCAAAAAGATCAAGGTCGTATTTGACCTGACCTCACAAACAGCGAATCTGGTTGAAGTGTCTAACCGAAAGAGATAACCCATGACTGACAGCGAACAACGTGACCGGCTCGTTGCCGAGATGCGTAAAGAAGAGCAGCAGCGCCAGGCCGGCTACCGGGAGAAGGCGTTAAAACTTTTTCCGCATGTCTGCGGCCGCTGCACCCGTGAATTCGAAGGAAAAAAACTCCGCGAACTGACGGTGCATCATAAAGACCACAACCATGATAACAATCCACCCGACGGCAGCAACTGGGAGCTGCTCTGCCTCTACTGCCATGATCACGAACATACCCGCGGTGTGCAGGAACAACGCAGTACCGACGGCCCGGGTGAACGCCCGGAACAACCGTCGCTCGCCCACTCGCCCTTCGCCGCCCTCGGTGACCGGTTCAAAAAATCGAAGTAGGAACGCGATCCTTTTGTTTTTATTGCTTGCCGGCTTTTTCCAGCAAATCCAGCACCATCTTGTCCGGAACTTCAACGGCGACCACTTCACCACGTACGGTGATTTCGCCATTGGCGACAATCCACTCTTCAACAACAACCTTACGGCCCTTGATAGCTTTTACCCGGCCACGAATTTCCAGCTCAACACCCTGTGGGGTAGGCTTGAGATAGTCGACATGCAGGGAGGCGGTCAGGAAACGGTGCGGTGGTTCGCTATCCATCGCACGGTTTTCAGCCCGATAAGCTGCCGCGGCCGCCGTCCCGGTACCATGGCAATCAATCAGTGAGGCCAGAAGGCCACCATAAACGTAGCCGGGTACCGCGGCATGTTGATGCTCAGGGGTAAAGAAGGTAACGCTCTCTTCACCATCCCAATGCGTCTTGATCTGGTGACCGTGCTCATTCAAACTGCCACAACCAAAACAGTGCGCCAGATGTTCGGGATAATAATCCTGAAATGCTTTTTCAGCCATGAGTACCTCGCAGCTTGGTGAAGTAAGTTTCTAAGAAAGCAACCGCCCTTAAGGCTTTTTCAGGCAGTGATAGAGTTCACTCCCCACGGATTTCAACAGCTTTTTATCCTTCTCTTCGGTCGGCTGGGTTACAACCGGCCATTTCCCCGGTACCGGTTCAGCGCCCTGTTTCGCCAGGTCACTCGGTGCGGAGTCAGCCAGAATCGGTCTTTCATGGATATTAATGCCATCCACCGGCCAACTGAATTCGATCGGGATGCCGTTTGGGTCATGTGCATAAATCGAATGGATAAAACCGTGATCTTTCACATCCGTACAAGCAAATCCGGCTGCTTCGAGCTTGTCCTTGATCTCCCAAAGATCTTCGCTCTTTTCGACGCCAAAGGAGACATGATCGAAAATAAACGGACCCTTGACCGGCGCACCATGAACCCTCGGCGGTGCAGCCTCAACATCGTTCCACTCAAAAAAGGCAATCAGATCATTTGGAGCTATCTCGAAAAAATAATGTTTAAAGCCCGGCTCACCAACTCCGGCGATCATCCGCATCTCCAGAAGATCGCGCCAGAACAGGATCGTTCGATCCAGGTCAGCTGTCGCCATAGCCAGATGATTCACCCCGGTATATTTCATACTGCCTCCTCTTTGATAAGAGTGTCGCTTCTAGGGGCCTCTTTGTGCCAGCCAGATCGCATGCAGATCGCCCTTGTCATCCTGCTCTGACACCCGACTCTGCTGCACCGTGAAGCCGACCTTGCGTAGCCGTTCCCTGAAGTTGCGGCTCGGACCGGCTGACCAGATCGCCAGAATCCCTTCGGGTCGCAGCGCCGTGTAAGCCTCAGTTAAACCATCCTCAGTGTAGAGCCAATCATTTTTCTTGCGCGTCATCCCCTCGGGGCCGTTATCAACATCGAGCAGAATCGCATCAAACGCCTGTCGTTCTTTACGCAAAACCTTGGCGACATCGCCCCCGCGGATTGTGGTTCGTACATCCTGCAACGGGTGACCGGCATATTTACCGAGTACGCCACGATTCCAGGCGACCACACCCGACACCAGTTCAGCCACCACCACCTCGGCATCGTCACCAAGACAGCGCAAAGCGGCGGCGAGGGTGAAGCCCATGCCGAGGCCACCGATTAAAATCCGCGGCTGCGGCCGCCCGGTGATTTTACGACAGGTGAGTTCGGCCAAGGCATCTTCGGACTGATGCGCCCAGGTGCTCATCAGCACCCCGCTCCCCTCAACACTGATAGAGTATTCTTCCTCACACTGAAAAAGCAGCATGGCGCCACCGCTGCCCGGGATCTCGGCGGTATCGATCAACTCCCAGTTTTCAATATCTTCGTCTGTTCGGTCTGTGGACATTAGTACCTGATTCTATTCAGTTGTTTGATGTGCGGGGAAAACCCGGCCATCCGGGCTAACGTAACGGACTTCACAATCAAGGTCAAAACCGATTTTGTCGCGGATCGTTGTCCGGATTTTTTTGATCAGAGCCAGCACATCGGCCGACGAGGCACCGCCGCGATTGACGATGAAATTAGCATGCTGGCGGGAGATTTCGGCCGCGCCGATACGCACCCCTTTCAGCTCAGCTTGTTCGATGATCTTACCGGGCGGGCCAACGCTGGCATGCATCTGGGCGGTGCTTAAGAAAACCGAACCACAATTAGGCTGCTTGCGTGGAAATTTCTGCCGTCGTTCGCGCAGATCACAAACCATCGTGCGGCGGATCTCGCGAATATCGCCGGGCGAACATTCCAGCTCCGCCTTGACCACCACTGCCCCGGTCCCCTGCAAGGCGCTCTGCCGGTAAGCGAAAGCGCAATCAGCGTGACTGAGTATTTGCTCTTCACCGGCGGCGGTCACCACCCAGACTTGCTTGATGTTTTCACCGATCCCTTTGCGCTGACTGCCGCCATTCATCATCACCAGCCCGCCGACCGTACCGGGGATGCCGATGCAGTGCTCGAGTCCGGTCAATCCGGCACGCATCGACAGCCGCGCCAACTGCGGCACCCAGGCGCCAGCTTCGGCCATAACCTGCTGGCCGTTGATTCTGATCTGCGCCAGCTGCGCGCCGATCTTCAGCACGATGCCACGCACCCCGGCATCATCAAACAACAGGTTGGTTCCTTGACCGATCACCACCAGCGGAATCTGTTGCGCACGGGCAAAGCGGACCACCATCGCGACCTGCTGCGGGCTGCCCGGCTCTATCAGAAGGTCAGCCGGGCCACCGATCTGCCAGCTGTTATGTTCGGCCAGTGGGGCATTGAACTGTGCAGAACCGGAAATTGCCGAGGCAAGCTGGCGCAAAGCTGGATTGCAGGGACTGGCTCCATAGGTGCCTGTCCCTTTTTCCGAGATTTTTACCACGGCACCGGAATCCCCATATTTTCCAACTTCACTTTAAACTCGGCAGCTTCGCGCGACTCTTTAATCGACGACTCCTTTGTCTGCAGCCATTGCATATCATACAGCAACCGGTTCGCTGCTTCTTTTTCCCCCTGAGCGAGGAGCGAGAGCACTTTGCTTTCTGAATCAGATAGGTACGTGCTATTCATCCGATAATCGAGAAAGGCGTCCCAGGTATATGGCACCCACTTGCTGACAATCTCACGACCGATCAATTGGGCATATTCCCGGATTTCAGATTGGGCGTGCGAGTCCATACGCAGCGACAAAAAATGCAGCAAATTATGCAGGTCAATCTTCCAGTAGGCTTCGGTATAGGTCGAGAGTGGCAGGTCCTTGCGCGCCTGTTCGCGTGCGACGCCGCTATCGAGACGATTGGCGTAGATCTCTTTGGTCAGGGCATGCAGTTCAGCTTCGGTTTTGCTCAACTGTTCCCCAAGCTCGGGGCTGATCGCTGCACCACTCCCCTGCTTATTGACATCCGATTGTGAGCGCCACTCGTCCGGTTTGGTAGTCTGACAGGCATTAACGGCCACCGAATAACGGGTAGAGTACTCATTAACACTTGCGGTTCGATGCCTGATCCACTGTCGCCAGCAATCCATCGGCACCCGCAC
>JAUVAJ010000330.1 GCA_030591795.1 Desulfuromonadales bacterium
AATTCTACTATCTGGAAGAGCAACTCCCCTTAACGGGCCTCGGCCAGGATTTTTTCCATTTCATCTTTACCTACAAGTTTGAGTTTTTGTATTTTTTTCCGTTGTAACTCATCAGCTGCAGTCAGATGGGACCGATCATCAAGTTGCTGTAATTCCTTTTCAAAAAGAGCGTGTTCTTCATACAACTTGCGGAAACGCGGGCTCTCACTCACCAACTTCTCTGTTACAGCACTATCTTTCATTTCCATAGGCACCTCCTGATGGTTAAAAGATGAGAATAAAACCTTGTTCCAAAGTAAATGATGGTCAGGTGGTTGTCAACTATCTATGCGCTATTTTCTCAGGCTTTTTTCTGATTCAACTCTGCGTCAGAAAGTCGAACGTACACCGGCTTTAATTCCAGGGGCGAAACGCCTCCCCCATTACGGTAAATGTCATGCGCCAGCATCGCTGCAGCACTGGCCCGCAAAGGGTTGGCAGCCCAAGGGATAAAATGGGCACGGTCGGCGCAATGCCGAACAATCAAGGTCCGGTAAGCACGACAGCCATCACCGATAAAAATAGTGTTTGTATTGATCGCGTCAAGGATAATTTCCGGCGCTGCAACTAACTCATTCGCCAACGGTTCCGGAAAACCATTATGCCATTGAAACATCCCGGAATAAACCTCTCCCTTGCGGGCATCGAGCAATGCACAGATCGGCAAACCGGCATCTGGTGCCTGCATCGCCAGCGCCTGTAGAGAAGAGACTGCGATCGTCGGCTTGCCGGTCGCCTGGGCCAAGCCTTTAACGGTTGAAACTCCGACCCGCAAGCCGGTAAATGCACCCGGGCCAACAACAGCAGCGAATGCATCAATCTCCTCGACAACCACGCCGGAGCGCGTCAACAGTTCATCAATAACCGGGATCAGGTAATCACTGTGCGAACCGGCAGGGACAAGAATCAGCTCAGCGAGCAACTCCTCGCCTCTGGTTAGAGCAACGCTCCCGGTCGGCGTAGCCGTAGCAATCGTCAGTATCAGCTCTGAAGACATTTCACTCCTCGATCAGAACAAGCGCATTATGTCGTTGTAAAAGGCCAGCGCCATCAAAGATAATAACAGCAGCATCCCTATCTGCTGAGCTGCCTCACGCACACGAATCGACACCGGCTTACGTATCACCAGTTCAATAATATTGAAAAACAGATGCCCGCCATCCAGGATCGGGATCGGCAACAGATTCAGAATACCGAGCTGGATACTGAGAAAAGCCAGCATTGACAGGATCACCGACAATCCGGTTTGCGCCGCCTCACCGGCAATCTTGACCACCGTGATCGGGCCGCCAATATTTTTGGTTGAGACATCACCGGAAAATAGCTTTTTGATGAAGACCAGGGTCAATTCCATTAATTCAACTGACTGTTCTCCACCTTTTTGTACCGCATCGATAAAGCCGTAACGTCTGGACTCGACATCAGGGTACTGACCGACACCGATCAGAAAGTCTTCGCCGTCTTTACTTTGCGGTGCAATTTCGACCTCTAATGTTTCGCCCTCCCGGTCAATCACAAAGGTATCGATACGGCCTTGACCCTCTTGAATTTTCCGTTTCATATCAAACCAGGTAACAATCCTGGTCCCGGAAATTTCAACAACCCGATCACCGGTTTGCAGCCCGGCTTCATCGGCCGGATCGCCGGGGCGCAGGCCACCAATAACCGGACGCTCAACCGGTTGCAGGCCAAGTGCCATCAGCCCGTCCAACCCATTGTTCTCCGGCTGCATGGTCAATTCTACGAGTTCTGCTGTTCTCTCTACCGTGAATTGTATGGTCTCACCAGCCGCAGATATCAGGGCGATATTACCTTCCTGCCAACTACCAACCGGCTCACCACCGATACCGACAATGCAGTCACCAACCTCAAAGCCTGATTGTGCAGCATCGGAACCACTGACCACATAATCTGTACAAGCCGGTGCGTCGAGATAGACCGGTATATTTACACCGACCATATAGGCGAGCGGCAACACCACAAACGGTAAAACCAGGTTCATCAGCGGACCGGCAGCGACAATCGCGATCCGCTTGCCAACCGGCTTGTGCGCAAAGGAGCGCTCAACCTCCTCAGGCGTCAACGGTGCATCCTCGCCCTGCTCGCCACCGCCCTCACCCAGCATCTGAACATAGCCACCTAGAGGTACAGCGCAGATCAGATATTCAGTCTCGCCCCACTTTTTTCCTAACAATTTTGGCCCGAAACCAAGGGAGAACTTCAAAACCTTGACCCCGGACGCCTTTGCAACCAGGAAATGCCCAAGTTCATGCACAAACACCAACACACCAAGCATGATGATACCAAAAACAAATGTCACAAAGTTACTCCTTAACTTGTTTAAAAAAAACCATGTACGTCAACACACAACTCAATACTTATGTAAAATCTCGCGCGCAGTCTCGCGCGCCCAGCTATCGACATGCAACACATCATCAATATGCTTTAATTCTGCTCCATGATGCTGTTCAAGGGTCAACTGAATTATTTCAGCAATGGAAATGTATGTAATCTGCTCTGACAAAAAGGCTTCAACGGCTACTTCGTTGGCCGCATTAAGTACCGCTGGGAATGAACCACCTTCTGCTAAAGCCTGATATGCCAGCGGTAAACAAGGAAACAAGTTATGGTCCGGCTCCTTAAATGTCAATGATCCGAGTCGACATAAATCGAGTGGCGGCAGATTAAGCGGTAACCGCTCCGGATATGAAAGAGCATAAGCAATCGGTCCCTTCATATCTGGTATGCCAAGCTGCGCCATAACCGAACCATCGATATATTCGACCATCGAATGGACAATACTCTGCGGGTGGACATGAACAGCAATCTGGTCTCCCGGCAGATC
>JAUVAJ010000208.1 GCA_030591795.1 Desulfuromonadales bacterium
ATTGTTGCAATAGTCGGGCGTCCGAATGTCGGCAAGTCGACCCTGTTTAACCGTTTGCTCGGTGAACGGCGGGCCATTGTCGAGGACTTCCCTGGCGTCACCCGTGATCGGAACTACGCCGAAGTCAGCCGTTATGATCGTCCCTTTATTTTGATTGATACCGGTGGGTTTGAGCCGGTCAGTGAAGATCGTCTGCTGATTCAGATGCGTGAGCAGTCACAGCTCGCTATTGACGAGGCCGATGTTATCCTATTTGTGATGGACGCGAAGGAGGGGGTGACACCGGCTGATCATGAAGTGTGCAACATGTTGCGCCGGATAGATAAGCCGGTGCTGTTTGTGGTTAACAAGGTTGACGGTGACCGACAGGAAGATGAATCGGTTGAGTTTTACGAATTGGGCATTGACGAACTGATCACGGTTTCAGCCGAACATGGACGTGGTGTCGGTACTTTAGTTGATCAGATCCTCGAGCTTTTGCCGGACGGAGATGATACGCAAGAGATCGAAGGCGAAACGCGTCTGGCTATCATCGGTCGGCCGAATGTCGGCAAGTCTTCTTTGGTTAACCGGATCCTTGGCAAAGAGCGCGTTGTCGCCAATCCCCTGGCCGGGACTACCCGAGACAGTATCGATTCACCATTCATCTACAACAAGAAACGCTATGTGCTGATTGATACCGCCGGGATAAGGCGTAAAGGTAAAGTCAGCCAGAAGTTGGAGAAATATAGCGTTGTTCAGGCCTTAAAAGCGATGGATCGGGCTCATGTAGTGCTGGCCATCGTTGATGGTTCAGCCGGAATCATCGACCAGGACTTGACTGTGGCCGGCTATGCGTTTGAGCGTGGTCGAGCGGTTGTGCTGGTGGTCAACAAGTGGGATCTAGTTGAAAAAGACCACACAACGATGAAAGAGTTCACCAAGGACCTGCGGCATCGTTTCAGCTTCCTCGGCAACGTGCCGATTCTGTTTGTCTCTGCCCTGACCGGACAGCGGGCAGCGAAAATAATAAAAGATGTCGAAGCAGTGGCTGAACAGTTTAACCGACGAATTACAACATCAGCTTTGAATACAGCACTTCAGGAGGCGGTCGAAGCTCACCAGCCGGCTGTTTACAAAGGGAAGCGGCTCAAGTTTTTTTATATGACCCAGAAGGCGGTTCGTCCCCCGACATTTATCGTTTTTGTCAACCATGCGCAAGGGGTTCATTTCTCCTATCAACGCTACCTGTCGAACAAGATTCGTGATGCTTTTGGTTTCGTCGGAGTACCGCTGCGGATTGAATACCGCGACCGTGAACGGAAAGGTTAAAGCCCTTTACTTTGGGGCTTTGGTGGGATATAGTAATTTCTGTTTAATATCCAACTGTTAGATTGGCAATATATCGGTCAGTTGACCGATGCGGAGCTGTATTAATATGAGTCTCGTAGGGAACCTGGAAGACCTCGGTCTCGGAGAAATTCTGCAGATCGTAAGTCTGAGTCGTAAATCGGGAGTTTTGACTCTCGAGAGTACCGGCCGTACCGGAAAAGTTACTTTTCTGAACGGTCAGGTTATTCGTGCGACCACCAGTGCCAGCCGGGTGAACCTTGGTGACCTGCTGGTCAGACGTGACCTGGTTGATGTCGAAACTTTAAAGAAGGCGCTGTTCATTCAGCGCAACAGCGACAACCCGCCTCGCCTCGGTGCCATTCTGGCTGAAAAATTCTCTGTTCCGCTCGAAAAAATTGAAGAAGTTGCCAAGGAACAGATCGAGAAGATTGTCTACAGCTTCTTTACCTGGAATGAAGGCTCCTTTTCGTTTGATCTCGGTGAGCCTAGTGTGCTTGCCTCCGGCAACATCAACCCGCTACAGTTTATGCTTGATTCCGGCCTGAACCCGCAATGGTTAGCCATGGAGGGGAGCCGGATTCTCGACGAAAAGGTACATCACGGTGTACCGCTGGAAGATGAGGATGAGGGGCCGGTGCTCGATGTGGTTGAACTGCTTGGCGAAGAGGGTGCGGCCGAATTGGAAAAGGCGGCCTCTTCTTTAGCTGCAGCGTCAATTCCGCAGGCAGAAGCATCGACAGAGGAACCTGCCCTGACACCAGCTTTTGTCGGCAAGACCGTTTATCTGGTTGATGACGATCAGCTGACGGCCCAGATGGTGGCACGCCGGCTTCGCGATCAACGTCTTGATGTCAAGGTGTACACCAGCGCCAAAGAGTTCCTGAAGGGTGTTGTTAAAGCTGTTGCCGAACAGGAACTGCCTTTGTTGCTGGTCGATCTGATAATGCCCAAAGTCGATGGCACCGGAATTCTCGGTGGGGTCGAAATTATTCAGAAAGTAAAAAGCGACTTCAAAGACCTCACTCTGCTGTTGATGACAGATCATCCTACTCCGGAAGTTGAGCAAAAACTCGCCAAGTTTAAATTACCGGCGTTGATCCCTAAACCGCGCAAGAATGAACTGAATGAAGACGCCGGGCAACAGATGTTAACCGAGCTGGCTGAAACCGTTTTTGGTTTTGCCGCACCGGGCCTTTCATCTGTTGTCGAGACTGATTCCGATCCGGAGGTCGGTTACCATTTTGGTGCTGAACTGCTGAAAGAGGTAGATGATGCCGATTTACAGGCCAGACCAGGAAAAATACAGCCGACACCAGGTATTCATTTGTTGGGTGGGATGTTGCAGGAACTGAACAATCCGTCGCTTGGCGGTGGAACCATTCTTCTGGTTCTACGCTTCGCCAGTGAGTTGATGAATCGTGCCGTGATCTTTTTTGTTAAAGGCAATGAGATTATCGGGCTCGGCCAGTTTGGCATCGAGTCAGCCGAGGATAGCGCTGATATTCTGATCAGACAGATCAAAATACCGGCGGACTCACAATCTATTTTCACTACAACTCTGGCACAGCTGACACCGCAACATGCTGTGTTTGGTGATGGTGAGTGGGATCGTTATCTGATTGAAAAATTAGGTGGGCAGAAACCGCTTGATGTTTTTGTCGGACCCATTCTTAGTGAGGGCGGTGTTGTTGCGCTGATTTATGGTGATAATCTGCCCAAACAAGAGATTGTGGGCGATACAGAATCATTTGAGATCTTCCTTTCCCAGGCCGGAATGGCTATGGAAAGGGCTCTGCTTGAGCGTCGTTTAAAAGGTACTCAGGCAGTTTAGTCTTGATAATACGGAGCGAATAGAGTGTCTTATAAAATTCTTATTGCTGAAGATTCGTCGACCATGCGTTCGTTGATTGTATCTACAATCTCGGCGATGGGTGATTATCAGTTGATCGAAGCGGCTAACGGTTTTGAAGCCTTGAGGATTCTGCCGCGTGAGAAAGTCGATCTGGTGATTACTGATATAAATATGCCTGACATAAATGGTCTTGAGCTGATCAGCTTTATTAAAAACAATCCCAATTATAAAGAGACCCCGTTGTTTATTATCAGCACAGAGGGGAGTGAGAAAGACCGGGATAAAGGTTTGTCTCTCGGTGCCGACGCTTACCTTGTGAAGCCCTTCAACCCCGTAGAACTGCAGGACCTGGTCCGGCAGTATCTCGGTTAGGAGTTTACCTTGTCGACAGAATTCTCTGATCAGGCACTCAAGGAATTTCTCGGTGAGGCCGAAGAGATAATCGAAGGTTTGCATCTTGACCTTGTGAAAATGGGTGATCGCCCCGCAAGTGGCGAGATAGATCCGGAATTGATAAACAGTATTTTCCGTGGTGCTCATTCGCTTAAGGGCTTGGCCGGAATGTTTGGCTTTAAGGATATTTCCGACCTGGCGCATCACATGGAGGATTTGCTCGATAATTTCCGCCTCGGCAAGGTGTCTTTATCGGATGACCTTATTGAAACTATCTTCGAGTCACTTGAGTACTTGACCCTGTTGGTGCAGGGCAAAAGTGATGATGGCGAATTTACCCTTGATGTCGCGCCTATTATCAGCCGCATAGCGGATGTTTTATCCGGAGATGATAAAGGTGAAGAGAGTTTTTTTGATAAATATGCGATTGATCCATCAATTCTGAATGTACTAACCGAATATGAAGAACACCGTCTGCAGGAAAATCTTAAAAAAGGCAATAATCTGTTACGCGTTGAGGTTGCATTTGATCTTGCCAATTTCGACCAGGGGTTGGCTGAGGTTACTGAGGTGCTCAAGCAGGTTGGTGAAGTTATCAGTACATTACCGTGTGCTGGTGACCTGAGCGAACGGATCTCTTTTCAATTGTTGCTCGGCACTGCGGCCACGGTTGAAGATGTTAACGAGCTGTTCGGTAGCGATGATGTAAAGGTTGAGTCGATTGTTTCCGGTG
>JAUVAJ010000257.1 GCA_030591795.1 Desulfuromonadales bacterium
CCGACAAAGACAAACCCTGTCAGCCAGTTCATCCCTTTTTGTATTCGTGTTGAACGATTCAACCATTCGCCGAGGGAGCCGGCGAGCATTGCGATGCCGCCGAATATCAGCACTGTCGCCAGCATGAACAGCAGCCCGAGCAGAACGATCTGCAGGGCAACCGGGCCACGGGTCGGATCGGCAAACTGGGGCAGGAAGGCGAGGAAGAATATTGATACCTTCGGATTGGTGACGTTCATGATGATACCGCGGCTGTAGAGTTTTTTGTAGCTGAGATGATTATCACGGGCCGCTTCTATCTTGGTCGATGGGGCGCGAAACACCTGCCAGGCAAGATAAAGCAGATAACAGGCGCCGGCCAGTTTTAGCATGGTGAAAGCAACGGCCGAAGCCTGAAAAATCGCGGCGACACCGAGAGCGACGGCCAGGGTGTGCACGATCAGGCCGGTGCAGAGGCCAAAGGTGACGATCAGGCCACTCGCACGACCATGCAGTGCTGATTGGGTCAGAACAAAAATATTATCCGGACCGGGTGCAAGAGCGAGCAACACTGAAGCAGCGAAAAAGGTTATTATAACTTCAATCGGGATCATGTATCTACTCCGTTAAATACGTCAAGGACAGTTCCTTAGTCAGATCGCCAGCGGGAAGTTTTTATGCGTGAGCATCTGCCGCCAGATCTCGGCGGTAACCTTGGCGTCATCGAGTGCCCGGTGTTGTTGCAGGCCATCGAAGCTGGCTCCGACATGTCTGGCGACGGTGCCGAGTTTGTGGTTTTCAAGCTCAGGCCAGACCTTGCGACTGAGTCGCAGCGTACATTGCGACCGGTTGTTCAGACTGAAGCCGAGCTCGTTATATTCGAATTCCAGGACGCGCAGGTCAAATTGAGCATTGTGTGCGACCAGAGTGGCATCGCCGATAAAATCACGAAAATTAGAGAATACCTGCCAGGCCGACGGTTCACCCTTCAGCATCCGGTTAGTTATGCCATGTACATTGGTTGCCTGCCAGGAGATCTCACAGTCAGCATCGATCAGGCTCTGAAATTCACCCGTAATTTCCGTGCCGTTCAACGCTACCGCACCAATTTCGATGATGCGATGGCCGGTTTTCGGTGACAGACCGCTGGTTTCGGTGTCAAAAACAACAATATTATTCATCCGGTATCCGTTTCGTTCTCCAGTAGAAAAAGCAGGCGGGGCGATTATCGGTGACTGACCGGTCTGTTGTCAATATTTGATCCGTTCATGAAGGTTGACAGCTACGGGTCAGAATTGAATAATAACGATGGCGTCGCAAAAAGTCCGCACTACTGCGTTGCAGTATTTTTTCAAGACCTCGACCTACCGTATGTAGGCCTTCGCCCTCGAAAAAACTCTGCGCCTTGTAGCTCGAAATTTTAGCTTATCCATCTAGCCGTTGATTTTGTGGACGCATTAGTAATGCCACACTGTTTTGTAATGGGAGTTGTCACTGATGCAGATTCTCTATATTGGACTATTCGGCGCTCTCGGCTGCGTATCGCGTTACCTGGTTTCAGGCTGGGTTTATACGCTGGCTGGTCGCGGTTTGCCCTACGGAACGTTGGCGGTTAATGTCATCGGCTCTTTTCTCCTTGGCTTGCTGATGGAGACCGGGCTGCGCAGCACATTGTTTTCGCCCGAATTACGGATCGGCTTGACGGTTGGTTTGATGGGTGGCTTCACAACCTTTTCAACCTTTTCCGTAGAGACGATGCGTCTGTTTGAAGAAGGTAGCTACTGGCAGGCCGGGAGTAATATCCTCTTGAATGTTGTTGTCTGTTTGGTGTTTGCCGGGCTTGGGATTTTCCTCGCTCGTCAGTTATAGGAGCAGTTATGAGCAGACTTGATGGTGAACAGATTCTGATGCGGATATTTATCGGTGAAAGCGATCGTTTTCAGGGCCAACCGCTCTACGAAGCATTACTTGAAATGTTTCGTGCTGAGGGGTTGGCTGGAGCGACAGTATTGCGTGGTGTCGCCGGGTTTGGCGCCAGCTCGGTGATGCACTCAGATAAGCTGTTGCGGCTCTCTAATAACCTGCCGCTGGTGATTGAAGTCGTTGACAGCGAACCGAATATTGATGCAGTACTGCCGAAGATTGACGGCATGTTCAGTGGCGGTCTGATAACACTAGAAAAAGCCCGGGTAATCAGCTATCGGAGCGGCGAATGTTAGGCCGTATCGCCAGCCTGCTCAGTGGTGGTCCACAAGCGGAGCCGCAGCAAGAACATGACCGAATTCACGTGGCGACTTGCGCCCTGCTGCTCGAGGTTGCGCATGCCGACAAACAGTTACATGATCTTGAAGAACAGACAATCCGTGACCTGCTGGCACACAAGTTTGATCTTGATGACGAGATGGTGGCCGAGTTGATCGACTACGCCCGGGGTGATCTGGAAGAGAGCCTGGATCTGTACCAGTTTACCCGTGAGATCAATAACAATTTCACCCTCAACGAGAAATACGAGGTGATGGAAGCGGTCTGGCGGATCATTTATGCCGACGGCGTGCTCGACCGCTACGAAGACGCATTGGCCCGGCAGATAACCACCCTGTTGCACCTCGACCAGCGTAAATCGATTGATCTCAAAGTGAAAATCCT
This sequence comes from Desulfuromonadales bacterium, assembly GCA_030591795.1. The sequence continues at coordinate 2,626 of JAUVAJ010000257.1, forward strand.
CGACGAACAGCGCTGATCATTCCTATGGCCCATCTTTCCAATATCGTCTCTCGTTCACAGCAGCTACTGAGCGAAGTGCTGCAGCTTGGTGATCTGGCGGTTGATCTGACCGCCGGTAATGGCTCTGATACGCTGTTCCTGGCCCAGATGGTAGGCCCGACAGGCCGGGTGCTGGCTTTTGATGTTCAGGAGCAGGCACTTGTTGCCACAGCTGAAAAGCTGGAGAAGGCCGGTGTGACAGTGACCCGCTCCGGTGATTCGTCTCCGGAAAACAGTGCGCCGGGAGTGACCTTGATCAAAGCCGGTCATGAACGGCTTGCAGAATATCTCGATGCCGCGCCAAAAGGGATCATCGCCAACCTTGGATACCTGCCCGGCGGTGATGAAAGTCTTGTCACCCAACCTGAATCAACTATTGCAGCTTTGCAGCACTCCATTAAGGCATTGACTGTATCCGGACGTCTTGGAGTTGTCGTTTATCCAGGTCACCCGGGTGGCGTAGAAGAGGCGGCGGCGGTTGGTGCATTTTTTGCGGCTTTGCCGCTGAAGAAATGGAATGTGTTGCGGGTAGAGGTGCCGAACGGCAGGGATGTACCGTTTTTGCTGGTGGCTGAGAAGCTATAAATTGCCGGTGTCAAATCCCCCCTAACCCCCCTTTTTCAAAGTGGGGAATCAAGCACAACCTGAATAACTTACACCTCCCCCTTTGGCAAAGGGGGATCGAGGGGGATTTGTTGATATAGGACTCTATACTATGGATTGTCTGTCATCTCGACCATGAGTCTTCGCCAATCAGCCTACGCATGAAGCTTTGGCTAACATGGGCTATGGCACACAAGCAGGGAGAGATATTGTTGTTTGTTTTTGTTTAAACCACTTAACCCGAGATTTCTCTCTATCGTTCGAAATGACAAAGCTTTTAACTCCAGTTGCCATCAGTTGATAGGGCCCCATTGGAACGGGCCCGGATCAATTTATCGACATACATTAAAACCTGCCCCACTACAAAGATCGAGATGCCTCCCGCAGGGAAGAGACATTTTTTGCTTACTTTTTGTTGGCGCCTA
>JAUVAJ010000219.1 GCA_030591795.1 Desulfuromonadales bacterium
AACGAAGAGAGAAATCTTCTCAACAATATTTCTCCTTACGTCGAAATGACATAAACAATTTACAGCAAAAGAATTTGTAGTTTGCAAACGATTGACTTGTCAGACCGTAATCATCCTGTAATAATTGGCTCATACTTTTTAAATGGAATAAACAAACATGAACTGGAAAAATATTTTTGACAACCTCGGCTTGAACGGTACTCGCTGGCAATGGCGCATCATGCGCTGGGAGCGCAACTGGCAGGCCATCCTGCGTGGGCAATCACCATCGAGCGACTTTTCTCTCGCCCACCTGTTGATCGGCATCAACGTCTTCCTGTTTATCGCCATGGTTGCGCAAGGGCTGCTGGCCGGACTCGGTCTCAACATCATCCTCAACCCCGGAACCTTGCTACTCCGCCTGGCCGGTGGGCAATACTGGCCAATCGTCATTCAGGAAGGACAATGGTGGCGCTGCATCACCTACGCTTACACCCACGGCGGTCTGATTCACCTCGCCTTCAACATGATGGTGCTCTATCAGGTGGGGCCGATGCTCGAACGCGAGATCGGCCTCTCCCGGTTCTTTATCCTCTACACCTTGACCGCCCTGACCGCAACCGGCCTTGGCTACATCTGGCATCCGAATATCACCGTAATAGGTGCCTCCGGCTCGCTGTTCGGCCTAATCGGCTTTTCTATCACCTACTTTCATCGCATGGGTCCGGTTGGCAAACCGGTACGGGACTTCATGGTGAAATGGGCGCTGTTCGCCTTTGTCTTCGGCCTGATTGTCGGTGCCGACAACGCCGGGCATCTCGGTGGTGCTATCGGCGGGGCAGCGATCGGTGCTGTACTCCCACTCGGTATTCGCGGTCGGCAGGTTTTGCCACGCTTGTTTAAGACACTGGCCATCGCCAGCTTGGTGGCAACAGTTCTCAGCCTATTAGCCTTGTTTTTCACTTGGTTCATGTTCTGGACCGGTTGACATTATGGCTAAAGAGAAACTACCGGTCACGGCGGCGATTCGTATTTTACGTCAGGACAATGTCAAGTTCGGCTCGCACCTGTATAACTATGAAGAGAAAGGCGGCACCGCTGTCTCGGCCCATGAGCTCGGCGTTGCGGAACACGCTGTAATCAAAACCCTGGTGATGGAAGATGAAGGGCAGCAACCATGTATCGTACTGATGCATGGTGACCAGCAGGTCTCGACCAAACAGCTCGCCCGACAGATCGGTGCAAAAGCGCTCAAACCCTGCACGCCGGAGGTCGCCTTGCGCCATACCGGATATCAGCTCGGCGGCACCTCCCCTTTCGGCACACGCGCTAAGCTTAAGATCTATGCCGAAACGTCAATATTCGAGCTGCCGACGATCTATATCAACGGCGGCAAGCGCGGATATCTGGTCAGTATGCCGCCGGCAGAACTGGAGCGGGTGTTAAAACCGGAGCAGGTGCAGGTGGCGATAAACTGAGAGGAACAAGGAACAATCATGACCCTTGAGCTGACCGTACAAAAAGCTGCAGACGCTATTCGAACCGCCGATGCCCTGGTGATCACCGCCGGAGCCGGTATTGGTGTCGACTCCGGCCTGCCTGACTTTCGTGGCGACAGCGGATTCTGGCAAGCCTATCCGATGTACCAGCACCTCGGTATCAGCTTTGTCGACGCCGCCAATCCGGCACAATTTGAGCAGGATCCAGCCTTCGGCTGGGGCTTTTACGGCCACCGCACCAACCTCTATCGCGAAACAGTGCCGCACACCGGCTTTCACATTATGCAGGATTGGATCGAGCGTTACGATCTCGAATCGTTCGTTGTAACTTCGAACGTCGACGGTCAATTTCAGAAAGCCGGTTTTGCCGAAGAGGCGATGCTTGAAGTCCACGGCTCGATCCACCATCTGCAATGCCTGACTCCATGCCATACTGATATATGGGACAACCATGAGAGCTTCGACGTTGACTTCGAAACCATGCGCTCCCGGCATGTACCGACCTGCCCGCAATGCAATGACACAGCCCGACCGAACATTCTGATGTTTGGCGATTACTCCTGGATCGGCGCACGCAGTCATGGGCAAGAGATGCGCTTTGATCTGTTTCAGGAGGAAAATCAGGGAAGGAAGATCGTAGTGGTCGAGATGGGAGCTGGATCAGCGGTGCCGACTATCCGCTACCTGAGCGAACGTCTCGGCAGTCAACCTGGCACAACGGTCATTCGCATCAACCCGCGCGAGCCACAAATCGGCCGACCGCATCTGTCACTCGCTTGTGGAGCGTTGGCTGGCCTGCAGGAAATCGACGATCTTTTATCCTGAATCTGCGGTAGCTTCTTTACCGTGGCGAAAAATCAGGCTATAATTTTGTCTTCAACAAAAACTACTTTAGAGATGTGTATATGGCCTTCGCTGTAATCAAAAAACATGGTGGTTCGCTGCTCAGTGGTGGCTTTGAGTGGAATGGTCGGGTGCTGAAGCCGTATGGCAAGTCGACTGCCCATGGTTGGGAATTCAACGGCTCACAGATCAAACCGTACGGTCAGTCAGTCGGCAAGGGATATGAGTGGAACGGGACGATTCTCAAACCATTCGGCCGCTCGGCCATCTCCGGCTTTGACTGCCGCACCGGCCTGATTAAACCTTATGGCCGCTCGCAGCAAAGTGGCTGGGCCAACACCAACAAAGTCTGGCACCCCTTCGGCAAATCAGCCAATGAAGGTTGGGATATCCAGGGGGATATGCCGCTGCCGCTGATTGCGCTGGTGGTGCTTAATTTGATCAAGTACTGATTGCTTTGCCAAATTCAAGTATTTATACCAAGTCGTTTGACAGCGACTTTTTTACAACCATAATAGATGACCTTTTCTGTCATCTTTAAAGGATTTCAGCATGTCACGATTTATTGTCTTGATCATTATTCTACTCACTTTGACCGCCTGCACCAATGAACCACAGGAGAGAACCCTGTTGTTTGACCAAGGACACGGACAAGCCTTTACGATCGAAAAAGAAGGCCCATTACAACTTGGTGAGTTTGCCGACCTGCTTGGAAAGCCGGGAGTTGCTGTACGCTCAATTGAATCAGGGCTGACACCTGAAGGTCTCGACAGCATCGATGCTCTGATTATTTCAGGACCGTTCCTTACCTTTTCGGCTGACGAAATAGCTGCGGTCAGAAGCTTTCTCGAAAGGGGTGGCCGGGTCGCCATCATGCTGCACATTGCCCAGCCGATGTGGAGTCTGCTTGATGCGCTCAACGTGAACGTTGCCAATGGAGTGATGCACGAGCAAGTTGGCCTTCTGGATGAAAACCCGATCAACTTCAGTGTCACCGATTTCGCAGCGCACCAGATAACGCAAGATCTCGTCGCCATCAAACTCTACGGCGGCTGGCCACTGCGCCCTGCTGGCGACAATGCCCAAATTATTGCCCAGACCGGTGCCAAAGCCTGGGTCGACCTGAATGGCGATAGTCTCCTTGATAAAACAGATGCCGTACAGGCTTTCGGAGTTATTGTCAGCGGCACAATTGGCAAAGGAGAGTTTGTGGTGTTTGCTGATGATGCTATTTTCCAGAATCGCTTCCTGGATGAAGACAACCGGAAGTTAGCCGAAAATCTTGGCCGGTGGCTTGCCGGGCGTTGATTGGATTTTTCGGGGGACGTAATTGGTACACGTCCATCAGGATGTGTAACGCCATTCTTGTTTTTTTTGACCATGCGAAGAAAAACTAAACCGTCGGGGCTCGGCCCGACAAGCGCCTTACTTTTTGTCTAAGCGCCAACAAAAAGTAAGCAAACAATGTCTCTCACCTTGCGGTGGGCATCTCTATCTTTGCAGTGGGGCAGGTTTTAACAGCTAACTGTGCATTGATCCGGGCTCGTGCGGAGCACTTTCTACAGATGGCTACTGGAAGGAAAGGAATTGTCATTTCGAATACGCCATAGCCTTGGCGAAGGCTCACGGTCGAGATGACAGACCATGCAAACTAGAGGGGGCCGAATACATAGGCCCCGCCTTACAATCTACGAAGCAACGTCTCTAAATTGCCAGGTGGTAAAAGTCAGCTAAAGAACACACATCTCCTCATTCGAAAAAGTAATATGCTTCACCCCATCCTCTGCCAACCAGAAAGTATTCTCAATACCAACAGCACCAAGCCC